>JANQHN010000292.1 GCA_028282665.1 Phycisphaerae bacterium
TGGGGCTTATTTATGGCATGTATCGACAGACTGAGTACAGCGCATAAATAAGCCCCACGGCGAGTGTCCGGCGCATTCGCGGCACCCGATTGTCCCAAACTCCGTGGAGCATTATGCTAAAAATTGACTAACTTACGCAGGTTAGCGATCTTGGCTTAACTAAGCACAGCTTCCAAGTCACTCGATGCTTCTTTGGAGGTAAGTTTCAGATCGTACTTCTCCTGCAACACCGCAAATACGTTTGGCGAGACGAATGCCGGCGGTTTCGGGCCAATTGTAATCCCCTTCACGCCCAAATAAAGCAGGGTCAGCAATACCGCAACTGCCTTTTGCTCGAACCATGAAATGACAAGCGTTAGCGGCAAATCGTTCACGCTGCAATCGAATTCCTTCGAAAGAGCAACTGCCACTTGAATAGCGCCGTACGCATCATTGCACTGTCCCATATCGAGCAATCGTGGGAATCCAAGGAGCGTCCCATAATCGTGCTCGCGAATTCGGTATTTGCCACACCCCAACGTCAGGATGAACGAATCCACAGGGGTCGCCTCGGCATAGTCCGAGAAGTAGTTTCGGCCGGCTTCAGCGCCATCACAACCGCCGATAACAAAGAAGCGACTCACTTTCCCTTCTTTTACGGCTTGGACGATCGCGTCCAGGTTATCGGCTAGTACAGTGCGATGAAAACCAATTGTGGATTCGCAAACGATGTTTTCTTCCAAAGCCCCCGCCGCTCTTGCGGCCTCGATCACCGGCGTGAAATCGCCATTAAGAACGTTTCCTTTCGCAACCGAAGTCACGCCTGTGCTGAACATACGTTCCGCATAACTCTCCCGAGGATTGATAACGCAATTCGTCGTAGCCAGGATCGCTCCCGGGAATTGGTGAAACTCGTATCGCTGCTTCTGCCAAGCCCCGCCGAAGTGTCCAACAAGATGATCAAATTTACGCAGTTCCTGATACATGTGCGCCGGCAACATCTCGCCGTGAGTATAGACATTAATGCCCGTACCCTCAGTTTGTCGGAGCAATTCATACAGATCCATCATGTCGTGTCCCGTAACCAAAATGCCCGGGCCTTTTTGCGTGCCTTCCTGGACCGTTACGGGTGAGGGCTTGCCAAATTTCTCGATATGCCCTTCGTCGAGCATCTCCATGACACGGAAATTCATCTTGCCGCACTCGAGCACGAGCTCTAGATGGCTCTCCATATCGAAATTGACGTTTGTCATGGTCGCAAAGAGCGCTTTCTCGATGAACGCATTCACCTCTTCGTCCACCTTGCCCAGCCGCCTCGCGTGATAGGCGTAGGCGCTCATCCCCTTCACGCCGTAAAGAAGCAACTCCTGGAGCGATTGGATGTCGGCGTCTTTGCCACATACGCCGGGACTATCTACACAGCCAACGCCACCTGCCGTCTGCTCGCACTGATTGCAATACATCTAATCTCTTCTCCCATGTATCCGGGTCTTGGTTTGTTAAGTGCCCCGATCTTGATGTACGCACGGCTTAGCGCCGGCAGGGGATCAAAGCTTGCGGGACATCTTCCGGTGAATTCTTTTTTAAGGACTGAGGGTTATCAATTAACCAGCGCAGCGACTGTACGAGGTTGATCCACGCCCACTTCGTGATCCAGGGTCATCGCCACCTGGCCATCCAATCCAACAACAATCTCGCGAATGGTCATGGTTACGCCTGCGAGTGAACGGGCATCCTTAGCCAACCGCACAAGTCCGCCGCAGCACGGAACCGCCATGCGTGCAATGGTGAAACTTGATATCGACGCGTTCGCCATGATTTGTGCAAGTTTCTCAAGGTAACCATTCGGGTTGTCCAGCTTCGGACACGCCACCAACACGACACGGCCTGCGAGCAAACGATCGTGGAAATCCGCCATCGCAACCGGCGTACAGGTTGCGCACAACAACACGTCCGCTGAAACGAGGTATGGAGCTGTTGGAGGAACCAGATGCAGTTGAACAGGCCAATGTGACAGGGAACTGGCACATGAAGAAGTATCGCGTTCCAATCGTTCGCTCTCGACCGCACGTACCGGGTCCAGCACACGTGCCTGTGAGGACGGGCAGCCGGAGAAGGCCGCTCCAGCGTTCAAGCCTATCGGACGGGCGGACGGACAGCCCGCAAGAGGTTGTGTCGTTCGGGGAGTCGCTGATGCGGTGTGGCTCGACATAGCTGCCTCAACCGCTGTCTCATCGAATGCCTCACACTCGCGGCGCTCAATGCGAATTGCGTCACGGGAACAAACCCCCAAACATGCCCCCATTCCATCGCACATATTCTCCGCGACGAGTTTCGCTTTTCCATCGACAATTCGAATCGCGCCTTCCGCACAAGACGGAACACAATCACCACAACCGTCGCACTTGTCCTCATCGATGTGGACGATTTCGCGAATCATGGAAGAACCTCCCAGGCGGCATTATTCGAAGTTACACCCCACCAACACGGTCCAGCCGCACATCCTCTGCCTTAGTTGGGCAGACTGCGCATTGCCTCGCGGCCTTACGTATGGCATTATTCATCATTTCAGGTCGACAGACCTTGACCTGCGTCAATCTACTTCTGTTTTTCCTATTTTGTGCTGTTAAATATGCACAAACAGCATGTGAGCATATCTCCCTGCCCAAGGAGTTCGTAGTTGTCAAACGACATCAGGATCTGTCTTTCGGACTGTCGCTTCTTCGCCAACGTCACCGGCGATTCGCTCGACAGGTTGGTGGGTATGGCCCGAATAATCAAATTGCCCAAGGGGCAGGTTGTCTTTCGACAAGGAGACGAATGCCCCGGACTGTACGTCGTCGCCGAAGGATCGATCAAGGTGTACAAGACTGCGCCGACGGGCAAGGAACACATCCTGCACTTCGTCGGTCCGGGAATGACATTTGCTGAAGTCGCAGCAATTGGAGGATTCGAATGCCCAGCGTTTGCGGAAGCCGTGGAAGATTCGCGTTGTGTTCTACTGCCCAAGACCCCATTCGCAAGGGCAATGCGCGAAGATCACAACCTTTGTCTGCAATTGATGGGTAGCATGGCTTTTTGGGTTCGACACCTGGTGGGACTCATGGAAGACATCGTCCTTCGTGACGCGGCAGGCCGATTGGCCAAGCACCTACTTGAAGTGTCTGGCGGGTCAACCAGCTTCTTTGAGTTGCCCACGATGAAGAAAGATCTTGCAAGCCATTTGAATCTCACCAGCGAGACATTCTCGCGCACGCTGAAACGCCTCGAAGCGGCCTCTTTGATAGAGTCTCAATCCGGTGGCGGAATGCGAATCGCCAATCGCGAAGGCCTCGCTGAGATCGCAGATGGCGTGTATCCACTACTGTGAAATCAGCTAAACCGTCGAATCGGTAGGCGAAGATGCGCGAACCACACCCATTCTTGACCTGAGTATACCCCCCTCTACAATGACTTTCCGTAGAGTGTGTTTCTTCCTTTCCAGTGCGCGAAGCAGCTGTGCAAGTAAATGGTGCGAGCATGAATCCCAAAATCGTCATTCCTATCGTCATCGTCGCCATTCTCGCTACGGCCGGTGTGATGAGTTTCTCCGGTAAAGACACTCCGCCAAAACCCGTTGAAATTAACGGTGTATTTACCGCTATCGATATCGCCACGAATAAGGCCACGTTCAAATTTCGTCATCCACAAGACGGTAAAATGAAAGAACTCAACGAAGTGATTCCTGCGGATTGCGTCATCACTCTCAACGGAAAACCGACTGATATGTCCATGCTTCAGGTGGGTGACGAAGCGCACGTCAAAGCCGAATACCACAAGAAAACCAAGCTCATTGTGCCACTTGAGATCGCTGTGGAACGCGCAGTGCTCGCTGCACCGGATTCAAAGGACGATCCCACAAGCTTCAAAGAAGGCAAATCAGGGGCGAATCCCGGCGACGATCCAGCTGCAATTGACGACGAGTAACGCCAAATCAGCGAGCCCGTGGTGGGACCGGTCAGAACACCTGCTCACAACCGTTTTTCAGGGTT
>JANQHN010000337.1 GCA_028282665.1 Phycisphaerae bacterium
CGTTTCGACACTCGAGGCGGCTGGTATAATCCTGCGATGATAGAGCCTTGCCCGTTTGACTTGGACAATAACGGCGCGGTCGGCCCGGGCGATGTCGGAGTAGTCAAAAATAGCTTCGGCTGCGACATAAACCTGCCAGAGTGCGCCGCGCTCGACTTCGACAACAATGGCGCCGTAGGTCCGGGTGATGTCGGTGCCGTTAAAAACGCGTTTGGCCCGTGCCCGTAAACGCTGTAACACTCTGTGGGTAGGGCAATTGCCTACGCCCAAATAAAAATTTGGATCCGAAAGCATAACAGGCGGGGATTGGTAATGTGTTTCTTCCGATCCCCGCCTTTAATTACGTGTTCTTTTTAAAAGGCCAGAAATGGTGGTGTAAAACTCATCTTTTGACCGACAGCCGGAGGTGCAAAAGGCTGATGAATGCCTTCTTTGAACTGCACAAAGATCAACGATTCATCGTCGAGTGGCAAATCAAACCGGAAGTGAGCCTCCGCCGGTCGACCATCATCCGTCTTTGCCGTGATTTCGATCATCAACCCGGGTAGTTCGATCCGAGCGCCCAATCGCAACGGACGGTAAGGCGCACGGAACAACTGATCAAATCGCGATAAAATGAAGCCTCCCTCAGGCCTGACCGCCAAAGTGTGTGAATCCAATCGCTCAATCTCAATCGGATACGCCCCGCTACAAAAAACGCGTGTGTACTTTGGCCCTGCCTGTCCAAGTACATCACGCCTCACAGGAAAATACGACGCCTGAATCGTCACCGGCGGATTAACGAATACAATCGTCTTGTCGCTAAGATCCAAATCATCGATAGCGGGGACAAGGAGCGACTCAGCAAACGATTTGCTACCTAGAGGCATCGAAGTTCCCGCCACAAGTCCCAGCGGCGCCAACACCAAGTGCAACGCGAGCATCAAATAGGCAACCACGCGAACAACCCGCTTACCGTGCGGCCAGCAGGCACGTCGCGTCTCCCCATTCAGCGCAAGCGACAGAAAGCGAACCAGCAAAGGCATTGCACCCAAGCCAACGAATGTCAGCAATCGGTTCTGCGGTACGACGGCGCAAATGGGCACCAAGGCCATCACCATACCCGATACCCAAAACCAATCCACGCGTCGCTGCATCACCGGACGGAACAGCAACCCCAACCCGAGTATCACAGCCACGGCAAAACCGCATAGAATGAGGACCTGGGTTTCGCTGATGAGCATCACCAGTTCCGCAGGAGGACCAGCCCACTGCCCCAACAACAGGATTGGAGCTTGGAATATAAACGCCCACGCAAATCGTACCGGATCCATTAGAGGGTCGATGTAAATCGTCACGTGCACGACCCCGTAGTCCATAAGGCGATACCAAATACGCCATCCAATGACTACCAGCACGTAAGGTGTCATGACAGCAATCCGTCGCGAATACTTCCCCGCATCGAGGAACAAGGCATGTGCCGCGAGGTACGCAAATGTTGCAATACCTGCCTCTGCTGAAAAAAGACTTAACAGAAACAGAAACGGCGCCAGCACTGCCATAACAAATCGAAGCCGCCCACCCGCCTCACCTCGCCGCCACACATCGTGAGCGATCAACGCGGTAACACCAAAAAAAGTCGCGCAAATCGCATTGCGATTCGCCAACCAAGCTACAGGCGTTGCCCGCGCGTCATCGATCGCATAGAAAAGAACCGCCAATCCCGCCACCCAAGAAACTTCGGTCATCCGCCGATAGAAGAACCCCACGGCCACAATCAATGCGACAAACCACAAAATGCTGTGCAAGTGCATCATCCACGGCTGTGCAGGCCACAGCATGTAGTCTAGCCGGTGCGTGAGAACAGTAAGCGGCCTGCCCATTTGCGCTTTAATTTCAAGATCCATCCACCACGGAAGAAAACCCATGTCGAACAGCGCCCGCGTACGTTCATCGTTTCCCGTAAAAAATCGAAACATCGCGGAAGGCGGACCGAGATAGTCTCCGTAGACCGGCGAATCGGTCATAGCAACGCAATGATAATAATCATCGAAAAAAAGCCCCCCTCCCAAAGAAGGCAGAACCAACAGTGCAGCGAGAATCGCAACAACCCACGGCCAGCGAGCATGCGAGAAAAGACGCCCTACCCTATCAAGCTTTGGTGCGGGGTCATTGAAAGAATTTTGGCTTGAGATCACTGTGAGGGCTTCCACTCCTGT
>JANQHN010000418.1 GCA_028282665.1 Phycisphaerae bacterium
TCACGGTCAAAAATGGACGAACGATAAAGCGACTGAGACGGTCAACGACCGTTCCTGCGCTTTGCCCATCTGTCATAAGAACGATCTTTGAACATCAACGCGAGGACACTACACATGGCGAGCAACGAACTGCTTTGGCAACCTTCTCCCGACCGTGCGAGCGGCTCTCAGATGTTCGATTTTCTACAGAGGAATGCGGCTAAATACAATTTCGAGCCCAATTGGCTCTCGATGCACGAGTGGTCAATCGCACATTGCAGTGACTTTTGGAAGGAAATGCTTGCGTACGCGGACATCGAACTGTCTCAATCGCCCTCGGCGATTTACGAAGGTGTGGGCATGCTGGGAACGAAGTGGTTCCCCGGATTGCGGTTCAACTTCGCACAACACCTTCTCCGCTATTCGGATGATCGTGTCGCCATCGAATCAGAAGACGAACACGGAAAAAACCGTTCAATCACCTACAAAGAGTTGCGTGCGGAAGTGACGAGGCTGGCAGCAGCGATGCGAGAAATGGGCGTGGTCAAAGGAGACCGTGTGGGCGGTTTTCTCCCCAACATCCCGGAAGCCATCACCGCCATGCTTGCGACCGCAAGTATCGGCGCAATCTGGTCGTCCTGCTCGCCAGACTTCGGTATCAATGGTGTGTTCGACCGATTCGGCCAAATTGAACCCAAATTGCTCTTTTCCGCAGACGGATACTCCTACAACCGCAAGCCGATCAATTCGCTGGATCGTGTCGCAGGTATCCTCAAAAAAATTCCGAGCATTAAGAAAGTCGTCATCATTCCTTTTCTGAATGAAGCGCCCGACATCACCGACCTGGATAAAGCGGTGATATGGAACGACTTCCTCGCAAGCGACGCAGACGAACTGACGTTTGAGCAGGTACCGTTCGACCACCCCTTATACATTATGTATTCGTCCGGTACGACGGGTGTTCCCAAGTGCATTGTACACGGTCAAGGCGGAACGCTGTTGCAGCACATGAAAGAACTGATGCTGCATACTGACCTGCACCGCGACGACAAAATTTTCTACTTCACGACGTGCGGTTGGATGATGTGGAATTGGCTGGTTAGCAGTTTGGGCGTCGGATCGACGATTTTGTTGTATGAAGGCAACCCCGGTTTCCCGAATATGCAACGACTCTGGCAGTTCGCAGAACGAACAGGAATGACTGTGTTCGGCACTAGCGCGAAGTACATCGCCGCGTGCGACAAGGCGGGGATCAACCCCAAAGAGCAACAAAGTCTCGACCAACTGCGTGCCGTGCTGTCGACGGGTTCACCGCTTACGGCCGAGAACTTTCGCTGGGTCTATCAGAATGTCAAAGACGACCTGCAACTATCGAGCATCTGCGGCGGAACGGACATCATCAGCTGTTTCATGTTGGGCAACCCCATGCTGCCGGTATACGCCGGCGAGATTCAATGCCTGGGTTTGGGGATGGACGTCGCAGCATTTGATGCAAACGGCAAGCGTACGGTCGGGCAAAAAGGCGAACTGGTATGTTGCAATCCGTTCCCTTCTCAGCCGGTGTATTTTTGGAATGACCCTGACAACGAGAAATACAAAAGCGCGTATTTCGAGCACTATGCGGACATTTGGCGCCATGGTGATTTTGTGGAAATTACCGAGCGACGCGGGGTGGTGGTGTATGGCCGAAGCGATGCAACACTAAATCCCGGCGGCGTACGGATCGGCACGGCGGAGATCTATCGTCAAGTCGAAACAATCGACGAGATTGTGGACAGCGTGGTCGTGGGTAAAAACACACCGGACGCCGATGTAGAAATTTGTTTGTTCGTCGTCTTGCGCGAAGGACTTTCATTGACCAACGCCATGGTAACGGAACTGAAACAGCGTATTGCTCAAGGAGCTACGAAACGACACGTACCCAAACACATTAAACAGGTGACGGCGATCCCGTATACAATTAGCGGAAAAAAAGTGGAAATCGCCGTCACACGTATGATTCACGGCGAGGACATACCCAACCGCGATGCGCTGGCGAATCCGGAGGCGCTGGATCAGTACGCGGGATTGGTGTAAGGCAAGCAAGCTAGCGAATAAAAAACCTTCTTGAATATCGTCTAAAGGCCGAGCCGTAGCCGTCGAAAAGAAATGAGATGTACTTTCCGGACATCAGTCCATACTCGTACCTGAAAGGTGCGAGCGAACCAGGTACGCTGAACGTCGGTTGGCTCCATCCGGAGCATCCGTTTCCGACTGGATCGCCTAGCGAACAAACGCTAGTCAAGATTCTGGTATTATGCAGATACTGCGTGAATCAGACCAGGGGTACTCACCACTGTTACTTTTGCACTGATCATCCCCGGGTCGTTCAAGTGCAGTCCGATCAGGGAATCATCTGCCTCGGATCAGCTGAGATTCGAGTAATGAGTCGTGCGGGTAAAGTCTATGCCGCGCCGACTTTAATCTATCACTACATGAAGAACCACAACTATCGCCCACCGAACGAGTTCCTTGAGGCGCTTGACGAGATGGACTTGCAGAAACTTGAGCGTTTTGAATGAAAAGAACGGCGTGCAACCGATCCGAGGACGCGACATGCAATTGATCGATGCGCTCGCGAAACGAGCATCCCGGTAATCCCAGTCCCGGGCACGAATCCGGAAGCGTTGGATCAATGCACCGGATTGGTGCAACTCTCCCTATCGATCCAGATGGCAAACGGAAATGAAAACATATCGAAATTACTCTGGATGTCCGCGTTCGCGGGAACGACCGTTTTGGTGCGTACCTTCACTCTACTTTGATGCTGCACTTAAATCAGTTCTATAGCAGTTTCAATCCAAACGTAGCGTTGAATGTCGACTTTCCGGCAGTACAAAACACGGTGTCGGACGCTACACCTGGCTAAAGCTTGCTCTAGTGACCGCTGAACAACCGCGATCCCATTGCGTAGAACATCAACACGAGCAAACACAGACCGATCACGAACGCCAAAAATCCGAACGCAGCGATAATCTTCTTCCATTGCGTCCATTCGTCTCTAAGACGCAAGCTGTCAAGTTTGCCCTCGGCGTCGAGTCGATCGTACCAACGCTGACGCTCGTGTAGCATTTCTTCGCGAGTGATTCGGCCGGAAAAGATGACCGTATCCATTGGAAATTTCTCTATGCGGAAATGGCCGTTGAAGAAGTGGAATGTAAAAATAAAACCCGCTGCGAGGAGCGCTTCGTCACTATGCACGACCAACGCGAGGTTAATGATCCACCCCGGCAGGTACTCGGTAAATCCTTTCGGAAACCACATGATCAGGCCGCTTAAGCCGATGATGGTCACACCCCAGAATACCGCCATGTAGTCAAATTTTTCCCAGTACGTCCACCGGTCCCACTGCGGACGAGGTCCAAGACCAAAGAACCATTTCTGATGCGCCCACCAATCTTTCACATCACCCCAGTTTGGGAATGGGATTTCCGGGCCGAACGCCACACCCAGGAATCTCCTGAAGCTAAAGCGATTCGTCTGTGGATCGCGGTACCAATGACGGAACTTCACCGCTCGCCAAAGCATGCTCACGATGTGCAGCCCCATGTAGATGAAGGTAATCACAGCCCCGACACGATGCAGATACATAGTGACCTCAAGTCCACCTAAAATCGCGACAAGCCACTGAGCCCACTCCGTGTAATAAAATTTTAGCGGCATACCCGTCATCACGAGCATGAGGAAGCTGAACATCACCAGCACATGGAGAAACCGTTCAAATGGGCGGAAACGTACATAGACCACATCATCCTTGCTGATTTTTGCCCTCTGTTGCATAAAAGCTTTGGGATCACGGATGAACATGACACCCGATCGCACGAACCACAATAGCGTGTGAATACCAAAGAAAATGAAAGTGCCGACAACCAGCGTCGTCATGAAGATGAATGTCCAGTACAAAGCGGGGTAATTTTCACGATCGCCGTGGTCAGCGTGGGCAATGTATCTCGTGAAATTGACCGAAACCCCTTCGTGGCACTTGCGGCAGGTCTTCACGCGGTTTTCACCATATAGCTGACTGTTCGGGTTGTCCGTCGGCAGGATATCGTGCTTGCCATGGCAATCGTAACACGCCGCCACGCCGGGCAACCCAAGCATCATTGCTTTTCCGTGAAAGGTTTCACGATACCGTTCCAGGCGATCTTCATGGCAATGACCGCACCGGTCATCGCTGAGCAACTTAAACGCCTGTTCGTGCGGAGCAATAACTTCGTGCGCGGTGTGGCACGATGAGCACACAGGCGCGCGTTCGTCATCGACTTCGTACAGCTGCCCGTGAATGCTGGTACGGTATACATCCTCGACACCAACGTGACACTTACCGCAAGTATCCGGAATGTTGTTCCGGTGAATTCGCGACCGCGGGTCTGTTGCAAGGCGAATATCATGCACGCCGTGACAGTCATTGCAGGATGGCGCAATGATGAGTCCCTGCTGAATCAGACCTCGACCATGCATACTCTCAATGTATTGCTCGGCCGCTTTCGGCTGATGAACTCCGGTCTCCTCCATCAATTCCTGGTTCGAGTGACACTTGGCGCAGGTAAAGGGCAATTGCAGTTTGTACGTGCGCGACTGTGAATTTTCAGAAGAGAGGATGTCGTGCTTGCCGTGGCAATCGTAACAGTGCGCAGCTTTTTCATCACCACCAAGAATCGCCATTCCATGCACACTATCATCGTATTGAGTTTGTTCCTGCGGGTGGCATGTGTCGCAGCGAGCGGGAGCGACTTTCATGGGATGAGGCAATGAGTCGCAATCCGGATGACAGGAAACGCAAGATACGGATCGATGTACGGAGTAGTCGTAGACTTCGCGTTTGATAATCAAATCCTCGCCATTCTCTCGTGGCGAAGCACCTTCCACAGGTAATACTTTCAGCGCGCGTTCTTGAGGTGACGACAGCATTTCCGGATTGCCATGGCAATCAAGGCATCGTTTGTTGTCGGGCACGGCCTGTCCGTTGGCAACTACGGGGAGAACGATCAGCGCAACCACTAACATCTGGTGGAGAAGTTTCAACATCCTCATTGCAGTCTTCATGACCACTCCCTTTGCGGATCGCAAACACACGAAATCCAGGTGCCCAAGTCACGGCGTGGAACCTTCACGGCAATGCCGAAGTTCCTGCCAAGCACATCGCTGTTTGGAAAACGAAAGCCCATTTGCTTACGGCAGTTCGCCCCTGATCGCCATCCTCTAGTGCCAAAGAGGCAATCAGTTTTCGTTCAAAACGCGCTTTAGTGCTTTTTTATAATGCTCCATCGCTTTGGCAACTTCACCTTTTTTTTCGAACACCTGCGCAAGGTAGTAATGCGTTCTCACCGGATCAGGATTCAACACCAATGCCTGTTCCAGAAACCGTTGAGCCCCCTCCAGATTTCCTCGTTTAAGGGCTATATGCCCGTAAACGAGTTCCAACCCTCGTGCATTGGGCTTTTGTGAAACTAATGCGTCTACCGTGCTCTGAGCCTGGTCCAGGTCGTCACGCTGGATGTAAATATCCGCAAGTTCGAGCACTGCGTCGACGCTTTCCGGGTCGATCTTCATCGCTCGTTTCAGTTCGGTGACGGCGCTATCCAACATGCCCTTTTTGCGGAGAATGGCAGCAGCTGCACGGTGTCGGTTGGCTTTGTCGCGCGCCTGGTCTTTCTTGACAGGCCCTTGACTCATGCGTTCCGCAAGCCGGGCGTCACTGATTTCACCCAATGCATGCCGGCAATAGAGGTCCAATTCAAAACCGTAGTCACGTGTCCAGCCGGCTACCACGTGCAACAATTTGCCTTCCTTGTCGACAATCACCGTCGTGGGAAAGACGATCAGTCCGAATTGTCCGTAGATTTTTCGGTCTTTGTCCAAACCGAACGGTTCGTGCGCCAAGAGACGGTCCCGCAACTTGCGAAAATAGTCTTCCTTGTCCGTGTTGGGCGACATGTACACAAGCGCAAGATCTTTGCTGCCAATCTTGCTTGTCACTTCATGAGCGGTCTTGATCGCGGCCTCCGATTGGCGCTGCTGCGCACTGACGTAGAGAATGGCCAGCACCTTCCCATGAAAATCCCGCGCCGCTATCGCCTTGCCGTCCAGCCCCTCGACGGCAAATGCCGGGATCGGTTCGCCCGCCTTCACGTTACGCAATTCGTCCGCCAACCCTACGCTTGTTTTTATACAAACACATAAACAAACCGTCAATAGTACGCGCAACCACATGGTTTGCTCCCGCTCTCGCATTTTTCTACCCGCTGTTATCCTCGCCAGGCCAAATCGCCCCCGCGCGGGGGTCGTTGTTAACAGGATTCTCGCGATCGTAGCCATAAGGCCTGTGGCATCCCGGACTGCAACGCCCACCGGTATCCACCTTTTCAAAGTTGATCGGCAATTCCCACCCGCCCGTACCAAACGGAACGGAATCGCGAATATGCTTCTCCTTGCTGCTCGCATGCGTTTCGTGGCACGCCCGGCAGGTTCTTCCTTTAGTGTCCTTATTTACATGCACAAAATGCATGTTGTGATCGCCGTTCCTGAAATTGGTCAACCGGTCCGTTCGTTCGTCAAACACAAGCTGCTTGTCATGGCACGAGAAGCACAATGCGTAATTCTCTTCCGCAAACGGTGCGTAAAATTCCGGGGGGTACGATTTGACCAGCAAACGGAAATTTGATCCACCGTGAATCTGATGACAGGGCACACAAGTCCGCTGAGCAATCGGGCCATGCAGGCTCTTGCCAGAGGCGAGCACGGGCTTCATATTCATCAGGATTTTACCGTCGCTGGCCGTGACCTCCTCATCGTGGCATTCCAAGCACATGTCGACCATATCGTTGAGCAACAGCGCCGCGTAGTCCGTGGCGTGAGCGTCATGGCAATTCATGCACTTTTCGCCCGAAGAAATAGCATCGTGCGTACTGGTCGCAGTCTCCATGATCGACTTGATTTGGCTGTGACACCCGAGACAAAGCGTGGTCGATTCCTGCTTGAGGATCATCTTGTGTTCGGAGGCATGTGAATTGTGACAAGCGGAGCACTCGACCGCAACCGGATCGTGGACGGTGCGGGCGGTGGCAAGGCGATCTTTAGTGGTTACATGGCAATCAAGGCAAAGATCGGTGTTTGACTTGACCAACAAGTGCGGGAAGTCACTGCTATGCGCTTTGTGGCAGGCGGTACAGGCTCCGGCAGCGACAGGGCCGTGAACTTCCGGCATCCCCTCGGTGACGTCCCTGTGGCACTCAAGACAGCTTTCCGCGCCCGCACCACCCTTGAGCATCTGACGATTCTCACCACCGTGGGGGTCGTGACACTGGACGCACTGACCGTCTTGAACCGGTTGATGGAGAAACTTACCCGTAATTTCAGGTGGATGGCAAAATCTGCAAAGCGCCTCACCTTGCCGCAATAAACGATAAGTATGATCTTCCTCGCTAACGAGTTCATGACAGGATTTACAGCTATTCACGGCGACGGGGCCGTGCTGGTAGATGTAGTCTTTCACTCCGGGATGACATTCCTTCGTCACGCAACCGCTCCATTCGATCGGACCGGTCGGCTTGACCACGGTCGATGAAACGCCGGGCTCTACCTGAGCAAGAGCAAAAGTCGGACACATCGCCAGCAGCAACGATCCGCCAAGCACCACGAGAGTGCAGTACGCTGTCTTCAATTGCCGAGCGTTCACGCTCCACCTCTCTTTACAAACAGATGATCGAGTCATCGATGCAAACCGACCCATTTTCGGAACTTGCTGTATTTCCTTTCGAGATCACGGCGTTTCCGCGATCGGTCCGCGGCGGTATTCCATAGGTTCGTGACAACCGGGACTGCATCGCCCACCACCGTCCACACGTTCATATCGAATCGGCATAGACCATCCTCCGCCATCGAACGGCACCTCCGCCGCCATGTGGTTCGGCAGGTTGCTGCCATGCATCTCGTGGCACGTGCGGCAGGTACGCCCCTTCCTGCGATTCACATGCACGAAATGCAGATTGCGATCTTTATCGCGGAAATTGGTCAACGTCGTCGTTTCCTCTTCCAAGACAATACCACCGTTATGGCATTGGAAACAAAGCGCGTAGTTCGTGAAATTGAACGCCTCATAAAACTGCGAGGGAAATGCGTTGCTTAGCAAGCTATCGTTAATCGAACCGTGTACGTTGTGGCAGGCATCGCATTGCCCTTCACGAACCGGGCCGTGAAGGAACTCACGGTCAGTCAGAATGGGTTCCATGTTCGGAATAGTGTGTCCGTCGTACGCCTCGACGGGTTTGTTGTGGCAGTTTAAGCAGAGAGTAAGTTGCACATCTTTCAATAGTCCAGCCCGTCCACCGGCATGTGTCTCGTGGCAGTTCGCACAGCGTTTGCCCGTCAGCAATGCACCGTGCTGGTTGTGCTTATCTTCACTGGCGACTTTAATATCAGCGTGGCACTGGTAGCAAATCTGATCAACCGGACCACGCAACAATGCGGCGTGGTCGGAAGAGTGCGATTCGTGACAAGTTTCGCATCCACGTTCACTTTGAAGCGGTGCGTGAACGATTTCGGCGTTTTTTACTCGATCACGCAATGATCCGTGGCAGACGTAGCAGTGATCCGCGCCATCCCCCCCCACGAGCAGGTTAGGATTCTCCGCCTCGTGCGGATCGTGACACGAAGTACATTGCCCCGCCGCGAACGGTGCATGACGCACTTTGTTGCGAGTAAGCGGGTGACACGAATTGCATGTGATTTCAATGCTGAGACTGGTAAGAAGGTATTTCGCTGCCGATGAGTGTGGATCATGGCAGGGCGTACAACCTTCATTGGATATCACGCCATGCACATACGTCTTGTGGCCTATGCGGTCGTGACAATTCGTGCAAAGCGTCGCGCCGGTTCGAACGAGGGGGAATTTGTGACCAGGCTGCTCTTTTTGATGACAAGTGTAGCAGTCGCCCAACAGGAATGTCGCGTGTTGAACGGTTCGCTGTTTCAAATTCAAGTGACACCCCGAAGTAAGGCAACTGCCCGGCTCAACAGGCCCCTCAGGTATTACGGCTTTGGGTACTTCGTCTACGGGCAAGCTAGCTGACTGATCGTCCGCGCTTGAAACCGGCGTGCCCTGACCGGAACGATCAGCAGTATTTTTCTTCGCGGATCCGGAATCACGCGGCGCACCGTCATCGCCAGCCGCATTTGTCGTTTCATCACGCGACGGATTCGGCGTATTCTGCCGACATCCCCATGCGAGCACGGCAACCGCAATCAGAATAACCGTTAGCCAACATCGCAAACGGGGACCGAATTGCCGTAAATTGGTTCTATTTGCGGGCATCGACCCATAACCCTCCGATGTCAGGTTTCTCATCCTTGCGGGATGTCCTTTCATTTTACAGACTCGACAGTCCCGCCCAAATAATCCCCGTCACCAACGTCAGCCCAATAAAGAGCAACATCAAGCCAAGGATTTTGACAATTCGGATGCTCGCGTTCGACTTTGCAGGAACGAGATAATCTTCAAGCCTGCCCTCCTCCACGAGCCTTGCGTACTGTTCCGGTCTTTCTTCTTTGAACTCCTGTTCGGAAATCTGACCGGTGAAGATAACCGTATCCGTAGGGAATTTCTCCACGCGGAGATGCGCATTGAAAAAGTGCATCGTGAAAATAAAACCGATAGCCAGAAGCGCTTCATAACCGTGAATGATCATGGCGGCGTTAAATGCCCAGCCCGGCAGGATGTAACTCACAGCGACCGGGAACGCCAAAACAAGACCCGATCCACCAATGATGACCGTACCCACCGCATCCGCCCAATAGTCGAACTTTTCCCAATAGGTCCAACGGTCGAATTTAGGCAAGGGACCTATTCCCAAGAACCACTTGAACATGCCCAGCATGTCCGTTGCATCTTTCCATCGCGGGAGCATGGAATCGGGACCGAAAAGCCAGCCTTTCTTGCCTTCCTTGAGATTTCTCAACACCCATGAAGTGACCATCACACCATGAATGCAAATGTAAACGAGCATGAGGCATGCGAAAATGCGGTGCAATACGCCCGCAGCATTCACGCCTCCAAGAGCCTTCATGATCGTTACCGCCCAAGGTTGATCGCTGAATTTGAGCGGTAAACCGGTAATCGTCAGCCCCATGAAACTCGTGATGACCAAGCCGTGTACGAATCGTTCAGTCGCAGAGAAACGGCGATAGTGTTTCGCGGTGGGATCGTGATGATGCCCCCCGCCATTCCTGACTCGCTCTACAAACGACCTGATGAACCACAAGATCGTGTGGATGCCAAAAAAAGTGAATGTCGCCGAAATGATGATAACGAAGTAAAGCCAAATGCCGTAAAGCAACGGATACTTGGGATCACGGTGATTGGCGTGAGGAATGAATTCCGCAAATGACGGCCGAACGCCCGGATGACATGATTGGCAGGTATCGAGTTTGCGTTCCGCAGACGCCATTGAGTCAGGATTGTCAATCGCGAGTACTTTGTGCGCGCCGTGACAGTCACTGCATCTCGCCGCGCGCCGTGAACCAAGGCGCTGGACCTGACCGTGATAACTCTCGCGGTACGTCGCATACATATCAGCATGGCAATGGCCACATTCCTCGACAATATCGCGGTTGAACGCCGGCGTATTCACGTTCGTAATGCGGTGCGCAGTATGACAAACACTGCAAACAGGCGGTTTGAGATCTCCATTGCTCCCACCATTGCGCCATACTTCCGCGTGGACACTTTGAATGAACTCCTCTTCCACTCCGACGTGACACGCACCGCAAGTGGCGGGAATGTTGTCACGGTGAACGCTGGAAGCCGGATTGCTGGATGGCAGTACATCGTGCGCACGGTGACAATCCGGGCAGTTGGCCGCAACCGCCAGACCCGCCGCTTGAATTCCCTGACCGTGAACACTATCCAAGTAATTCTCAACGAGTTCGGATCCCGTTCCAGGAACATCCGGCATAGACGTGTGTTGGCTGTGACAATCTCCACAAACCTTGAGGACGTTGAGGGGATAGGTCATCGAGTTACGATCGGTCGGCGGCAATATGTCGTGATTGCTATGGCAGTCCCAGCAGTCCGGTGCGTCGGCCTGTTTTTCCGTGCGAGCGATAGCGTGAGCGCCAACCAGGTACGACTGCGCTACACCAGCATGACAACCATCACAATTAGGATCAGGTAAATCAGGCGGATGCGGCAGGACATCGATACTACCGTGACAATTTTCGCAGTTGAGTCCCGCATGAACGCTGGCAGCAAAGAGTGGGTGATCAAAGTAGAGGCGTTTGGCGTCTTCCATCGATCGAATAACATCGCCGGAAACCATCATGGCCCGCTGTTCCGAAGGCATGGTTGCAATGTTTTTACTGCCATGACAGGCTAGGCACCGTTTGTTTCGCTCCGATGGCTCGGCCGGTGGGTCTTGCGCCATAGCCGCAAAGGAAAACAAACACATGTACAAAAGCGTTAATTGCGCGAAAGAAGAAGCCTTACGCCCCTGTCGCTTACTCGCATTCGTGCCAAGACTTACTTGCATGTTCATTCAGCTCTTTCGTCCAATCACAGCGCTCGAACTGCGCCCCGAACGCGTAACTGATCGTTGCATGATTCCGATGTAGATCGTGAAACCCACAAGACCCGTAACTGACCGATATCACCCGAGACCCACAGATTTTCTCCCGACCGCAAGACCCGTCAACCCATAGAGTTGCAAGCGTCATGCCATCAAAATGTCAGCAGCGTATTGCAACTGGCGATGCCCCGACTTCCGGGCGCAACTGCACCACGTCCGATACGATCGACGAAACCGCCACACCTCTCTTATCAAAACGCCATCCACACTGAATTGGCAATAGCGACATTTCGGACAAGAAACTCCCTATGGGAAAATACTCGGGTCAAACGATCCCCCTCTTCTCGCTATTTTCAACCGAGCGACCAATTTTCGCGCCAAGTCCTAATATGCAAACTGGCTAATCTCCTGTTCGACCTGTTTGGGTCAGGCCCAACCAAACTCCGTGCAACAGCCCCCCCCCAATGCTGATCACCTGCGTAACTTTACTCGCATCCCCAGACTCCCCCGTTATCAGCCCAGTT
>JANQHN010000015.1 GCA_028282665.1 Phycisphaerae bacterium
TTGCTTCCGGCTTGACGCTGGGGGGCGTGGGTTGGGCAGTGGTCTCGACCTGTGGGGCAGCCGGTGCGGCGATGTTGGTGAACTCGCCACGAATCTGCGAGAAAATGTCCTGACCGTCCGCCGGTGCAGCCAGTGCAACCTGGATTGGCCCGCCCCGCGCGAATCGACTCGCCAAGACGCCGCGAACTTCCCACAGATTGAACAAAATCAAGGCCAACAGGTGCAGCGCGAAGGAAACCATCAAACACCGCGCGAGCAAACTAAGTTTCTTGCCCTGCCAATTCTTCATCATCCGGAGCAAGACCAGTAGCACAAAAAGCGCGATCAGCGCCCCGATTACATTGGGGCCTATTTGTTTCCAAAGCGCCGCCCAATCGATCTTTGCGCTGGTCATCTCGCTACGCACGAACACTTCACGGGAAGTCGTTTTTTGCAGACGCAAACCGGCAGACTTCGCCAGCGTATCTCCATCGGACCTGTTCGTGCGGAAATACAGCGTGTACCCGCCCATCGTAAGACGGGGGTCGAGTTCGTCAGCTGGTGAATTGATCGTTGGCCCGAGCGGAGTCGGTGTGCCCGGGCCTTCATCGAACAGACGAGCGCGATACAAGTCAAACCCGCCTCGTCCCGATTCCCGATCCGAAGCGAAGTAAATGAAGTCGCCCAGCGGGCTGGTGCATGGCGCGCCTTCGTTTCTATCGGAGTTCAAAGCGGCGACGGCCTTCGCACCCGAGAACGTACCCGCGCTTTGTTCCGTCACGTAGAGGTCGTAGTCCTGTTCGATCCGCTCGATCGCCCGCAATCCGCCTTCATCGTTTAGCACAACTTCCTGTTCGAGCGTGGGTTTGGCCTTGCGATTTGAAGAAAAATAAAGAGATGCACCGTCGCGCGACATGGACGGGCCATATTCGTTGTAGTCGCTGTTCACACCCGGACCGAGGTTGATCGGTTTACCGAACACCGATCCGCCCTCTACGTCTTGGACATGCGAAACCCACAGATCGTACCCGCCTTCTCCGCCGGGTCTATCGCTGTAGAAGTACAGCGCGCTGCCGTCAGGAGACGGCTCGGGGCCCATCTCATCGAAATCGGTATTGATCGCGGTAAGCGGCGTGGGCTCGGTCCAGCCGGTCGAGGTGCGCGTGCAGGTGTAGAGGTCCGCGCCTTCACCCGCTTCGCCCCGCACGAAATAGAGCATGGTGCCATCTGGCGAAAGCCTGGGTTCGCTGTCGTGCAGCGCGGGATCGAGGGGCAAATCGGGATCGGTGGGCGGCTGCCAAAGGATGTCACGCACTCTCGCAGTCTGCGCGGACTCGTTGATTGTCCGCGCGTCGGTGTAGAAGGTTTGCGTGCGAGGCCAAAGTGTGACCACTACGGCAATTCCGCCCGCAACCGCGCACAACAGCAAACACATCACAACTCGCGCGATCCATCGCCCGAGGTGCGAACGCCTCTTGTCCCGCTTCGAATTACCGCCTTCTTGATCCGTCATTCAGGCAACACCGTATCCAAATAAGGCTCTTGTATTCCCGAAGCCTTGCAGATATCCAACACGCGCACGATGTGGGCGTACACAACGTTTCGGTCACCGCGCACGGTCACCTTCTGATCGGGGTTGCGATCCACCGCCTCCGCAATCATGCCGGACAGCGTCTCGCCATCCACTTTGCGCCCACCTACGATGATCTCGCCCTGCTCGTCCACGTTGATTACGATTTCCTTAAGCATCGCGCTGATAGGCGCGGAGGAACTGGCGAAAGGCAGGGCGATTTGCATCTCCCGCTCTTCCTGCTGGAACGTCGTCGCCACGAGGAAAAAAATGAGCAACAAAAACACCATGTCGATCATCGGCGTCAGCTCGATAGCGATCGTAGGCCTGCTTTGTTCTTCGTTGTTGATGATCATCGACCAGCCCCTACGCGCTGGCGACCGCCGGTTTGGGAGCGGCGCCGTCAGTCTTTTTTCCGTCCTTGGAGACAGCGCGAATCTCCGGACCTCCAGCGGTACTCACCGTGCTAATTCCCGTCACCTTCTCGACGAATTCGAAGGTAATCCGATCAATCTCGATCACAAGACCTTCGATGCGGGCGGCGATCCAATGATAGGCGAGCAATGTGGGAATCGCGACGAGCAAACCGGCTGCGGTCGTGATCATCGCCTCGTAAATGCCCGTTGCGAGAAGCTCCGCCTTGCCCAGCGATTCGCCGGATAGCGCCACCGTCTGAAACGCTTTAATCATGCCAAAAATCGTACCCAACAGGCCCATAAGCGGTGTGATCGACGCGATCAGCGATAAGAGTCGTAGGTATTTGCGCAACTTCATCACCTCGCGCTGGCCCGCTTCCTGAACGTGCTTCTCCATTAATTCGATTGGCTGGCCCAGTCGTTTGATGGCGACGAGAAAGATACTTGCGATCGGGCTCCTGTTCTTCTTGCAGTAGTCAATGCCCGCTTGGCGCTGCCGTGCGCCCTCACCCAAGGCCTCTTCAACACCCGGTAGGAAACCACGCGGAATGATGTGCCTCTTGCGCAGCGTGATGAGTCGTTCGGCGAGCACCGCGAAGGCGACAAGCGAACAGATCCCGATAGGGATCATCATCGGCCCGCCTTTAACCGCCAGATCCCACACCGACTGAACCCGCGCGGGATTCGCCGTAACCTCCTGCCCGACCGCGGCAGCGGCATCCCCCGCCTGCCCCAGCACGCATAGACCCGCCGCTGTCATCATCGAGTACACAAGCCACACTTCCTTTCTGCCGTCAACAGCGCGAGCGCCCGCCCGCAGTCTCATTCATCCATGATCTTTCGCACGCACACATTCGAGATGCCGCAACCACACCTATCCACGCCCCGGGGGGGCTGCGGACTTCAAACGCTTCAGACGCTGCTGCGCCATTTGCGCCCACTTCGTCCCGTTGTGATCCTTCACGACCTGCTTGAAGTGGTTTCGCGCTTCCACGAGCTTCCCCAGTTTGATGAAGCACTGACCCGCTTCGTACAAGGCGGCAGCGCTCCACTGAGGGTAATCGTAGAGGATATCCACTTTGAGGAATTCGCGCACCGCCTCATCGTACTGCTGCTGCGCGAACAAGCACTCGCCTACTTGGAATTGGGCGCGGGCTGCGGTTTCGCCCTTGTGGCGATCCACCACACCTCGATACGTCTCCACGGCGTCGGCGTATCGTTGCTGATGCTCAAGTGCCCATCCCAAACCAAATTGCGCCTGGAACCACAGATCGCTCCCCGCAAATCGCGAAAGGTAGGTCTTCAGGACGGATTCCGACTCGCTCCATTTGGTCAGCAGTGCGTAGCACTCGCCCAGCCTGAGTAGACTCGGTGCGTAGGTTTTGTCGTTTTGATGGTGATCTGCAACGCGGGCAAAGTGAATCGCCGCCCGTTGGTGTTTACCCCGGTGGTACATGGATTCGCCGCAGAAGAAGCTGGCTGACGCGATCAGCGGGTTGTCCTCGAACTTCGAGATGAATTCCTCGAACAACGCCCCCGCCTGCTCATAGCGTTTCAATTCAAACTCGCATACCGCGAGTTGATAGATTTGCTGCGAAAGCATGTCCGCAGGGAGCTCCATCTTCGTGTCCTGAATGACTTGCCTTTGCAGCTTGAGCAACTCCGCAGCGGCGTCGAATCTGCTCGTCTCGATCTCGATGCCCGCCAAATCGAGCAAAGCATGCACCTTTACCTGGGCCGGCGGCGAGTCGGTCAAGAGCCTGCGATAGACCTCGGCAGACTTTTCGGACTGGTCCGTTTTACGCAAGCACCACGCTTTTTCATAAAGCACGTTCGCCCGCCAAAGTGAGTCGAGCTTGTCGAAGAAACGCTTCTCCACAAGTTCAATCGCGCGGATGGCCTCGGGGTACTTATCCAAACGAGATAAAGCGACCGCGAGCTGAGCCCCCGCCATAGGTGCGTGTTCGTGGGTCATATTGTCTTTGAGAAAACGGGCAAAGACCGATGCCGCCTCTGCATATTCCTCCGCGGCGAGCAATGCCTGACCGCGATAGAACGAGGCGGAAGCGGCGTCGAGGTCGCCCGAGTCCGTGTTTGCGACGCTGTCGAAGTATTTCGCCGCTTCGTCGAAATCGTCCCGTTGCATTGCGAGCGAACCGAGGTGGCTCATCGCGAGCGCCTTGAACCGCGAATCGCCTCCCTCACTCAGTACGCGTTCGAACGACTGCTTCGCTTCACCGAGCCTGTCCAGCGCGACAAGCACTTGACCTCGTTCGAAGATCGCCTGCAACCGATGCACACTGTCGGAATGTTTCTCGATGATTCGCTCGAAAGCGATCAGAGCGGGCTCGGTTGAATCCTGCCTGCGCAACGCCAGGCCCAGCTTGAGGAGCGCGTCATCCGCGGAAGGTACACTATCCCCTTCAGCCAGGTACGCCGTTAAATAGTGCTGAGCCTGCTTCCACTCGCTGCGTCGAAAGGCCATATCACCCAGAGCGAGAAGGCTGAAGCGATAGAGCTCATCCTTTTTCGCCAGCCGCGCCACCGCTTCGAGGTGAGGCTTGGCTTCATCCAGTCGATCCAGCTTGTACAGCGCGACGCCGAGGCGATACCGCGCTTTGTCCGCCCGTTCGTCCTGCGCGAAGCGTTTGAGGAAACTGTCGTATCGTTTGACTGCCGCCGGAAACTTGCCCGCCAAAAACTCGCTTTCGGCGGCGATCATCGCAACCGAAGGTCCAAGCGGATGGTTGGGAAATTGTTTTGCAAACTGCTCGCAATATTCGATTGCGCGATCGTGTTTCTCCCGCGCGTGCTCCTGAGCGGCGATGAGGTGCAGTGCATCCGGCATCATCCCGTCATTTGGGAAACGATCAATGAACGCATGAAGCGCTTGGATGCCTTTTTCAAGTGAGCCGGACCGCACTAGAGCGATCGCGCGATCGTAATGCATCTGGGCGATCAGATCGCTCCCGCCGAACCCTTCGATCGCTGACGAGAACGCCTCGGCTGCTTTCTCGTTATCTCCCATTCTGAGGTGACATTTGGCCATCCAGTAAGCGAGATCATCAACCAGGGCGGGATCGTCCAACTTGCCTTCAGCGAGCTTGAAATGCTGCAAGGCGCGGGCGGCATCTCCCAGTTCGAATCGCGATCGACCGCGGCAGAAGTGCGCCTTGGGAATGAGCGGACTGTCAGAATGCTTCTCGAGCAAATTGTCGAATAGCTTGCCCGCCAGTTCCCACTTGTTCTGCTGCAGCGCGAGCATTCCTAAACCGAAGGTTGCGTCTGCCACGTACTGAGGCGAACCCTGCCGAAGAACCGCTTCGTATCGCGCCGCCGCTTGCGGAACCATTTGCCTATGGTGCAGGCATTGCGCAAGCAATAGCTCGGCCTGCATCGCGAAAACGCCCTGGCGATGCTTATCCAACACATACTGCAAATAGCCCGACGCTCCCTCGTAATCGCGAATCGCCATCAACGATACACCGTGAAAAAACGCCACGCGCTCGCGAAGCGGATTCGCGGGCCATTTCTTGGCGAAGAGCTCGCAACGGTTGATGGATTCCTCATAGGAACCCGCCAGGTAATACGCCTCCGACGCACCGGCGACTGCGTCATCCGAAAGATCGTTCTTTAAACCGAGCTGGATCACCTCATCGAAAGCGGCAGCAGCACCATGCGCGTCGTCAAGGACCAGGAGGCATTGACCAAGCATCGTGCCCGCCTCGGCCTCGTAAGGTGGATTGTCCATTGAGAGCAGCAACAGCAATTCCGAAGCTGCCCGTTCGTAGTTTTTCAACCGGTACAAACAAACGGATAATCCGTACCGCGCGACCGGCGCCTTCTCGTGCGATCCGTGCGACTCCAGGAACTTGCCATACTCCTCCGAAGCCAATTCGTACAAGCCGCGATTGAGAAGTCCGTTCGCGCTGAAATAATCGCGCAGGGCTGCTTCTTCCGACTGATCCATTTTGTCCGCAAGAGCGATAGACGGACAAATGCTCAGCACGACTGCCAGCACCAGGACACCGAAACAGGAACAACGAACGGCATGAAAACGGTTAAGCAATGACACGATCCGGCACTCCAAGTTGATTCCGCACGAAACGCGGGACATGCGCACATCTATCGCGGAGCGGCCGCCGACTCGGGTGTTCCGAGCCGGCGCCGCAATTTGCAACAATTCGCAGACCAGTATAACCGATTACCCAGTCAGGCGGGATGCAAAGACGAAAAGTGACGATCTTAACATGACGAGTCTACCATGCGCCGTGATCGGCGAGCAGGCCTAGAACCTCCAGAACTTCCTCATCCTCTTCTTCATCATCACGGTCTGCATCGAGCAGCTCATCGATCCGCTCCTGCATCTGCTCCACGGCTTCGGACAAAGCATCGATGACTTCCTCGAGAATGTTCGCCTGATTTTCGAATTGATCTGCTTGACTTTCAACTCGCTGGACGTTTAGTTCGATGGCCATCGATTCCGCCTCAAGCTGCGCAATCTCAGCAGCCAATTCATGCGCTTTCTGCAACAACTCGATTTGGTCTTCGCCCTGGCTGCTCTCTGCTTCATCTCTGATCAATAACATTCGATCGTGTATTTGGTCAACGCGGACTTCGAGAATCTCCGCTTCATTTTCCATTGATTGGGCTTGGCGCTCGAGTTCATGCGCCTTGAGTGTGAGGAGTTCTTCCTGAGCACGCATCTCTTCAGCATGCGCGCGAAGTCGGTCGGTCCATTCGAAGCGATCCCGACCATCGTACTCTTCCTCGACAATCCTCATCAACTCAACCACCGAGTGACGCGCATCGTGATCCACTTGGCCCGCAGCCCTGCCGAGCAACTGAATCAACGCCTGAGACTCCTCCTGAGATTTTTTTCGCCGTGGCTCCCTGCTCTCACGCAGGGCACGACGCTGCACACGCTCCGCTTCCCGCAATTGACGCTCATACTGCAGCTGCGCCTCTCGCTCCTGTTTACGAATCTCGCGCTCCGCTCCCCGCAACTTACGCTCGTACCGCAATTGCGCCTCTTGCTCCTGTTTACGAATCTCGCGTCCGTACTGACGAACCCCGCGTTGAACAGCCCTACCTGCTTGCGGTGGGATGAACTCAACGGGAGTGAGCGGCAACGCTGCCCCCCATGTGTAAACACCCTCGTTGCCGGGCTCGATCAACTGGACAAACGCGTGGAAGATTTGCTGCTCGAACTGGTTGCCATGAACGGTGATGTACTCATCCCCCGGACTGACCAGAATCGGCACATCTTGCCGAATCATCAGGGCTGTCAGGTCTTTGAGCTTGCCTTCGCTGAGTTCGTATTTCTTCTTTTGTTCTTTTTTGTCCAGGTTGATGAGCTGGACGAAGTGACCGAACACGGCGTGCTGAGCATGGGTACCGTGCACGCGGATCCGATCCTTCATGGGCGTAATGAGCACGGGAACGTCGTCCCGTGACATCAACTTTGTCAACGCCTCCAGTTTGCCTGCGGGAAGTTTGTAGTCCTTCGTAAT
>JANQHN010000128.1 GCA_028282665.1 Phycisphaerae bacterium
AACCCTCCGTTTGAAATCGTTAACGGCGTGGAGCGATTCCGCGGATTGCTTGTCGAACGGAACACGGTCGCAGTTGCGGGACGCAGATTCGAGATCGCACCAGTATTCTTCATTGTTTGTCTTTTTGCTTTCATTTGACATACACTGTAGTCAAAAGGCATTCTCGGATATATTAAATTTGCAAATTTTTGTGACTCAGCACAAGAACTTAATTTTCAGAGTGAAAGTCACATGAATACAGATTATTTATTTAAATGCTAGTTGTGTCAGGTTTCTTGCCAAAAAACTGGTCTTGTTAAATCCTGATTAAAATTATATTGAATTTGTAAATTCTAAAGTGTTGGATATGAGGGCTGTGTTCCCTTTGCTTTGATGTGCATGATGGTTTAAGAAAAAAATAATGCTGATATTTCAGTGGTGTGTTTTAATTTTATCCTTCTTGTTTGCTAATCATCATTTAAGAAAGTTCAGTAAGTGTATTAAATTGAAAAATGGAGTTGCTTATTCGGTGGATCAGGTCACGATGTCGGACCACCGCCAATCCCGCCGCACCAACGATCGATACGAATTGCTCGCGCCGGTCGAACGCAAAAATGACATGGGAGAGGTGTCAAAGGTTTTCAGGTCGCTGGGAGTAAAGTCGATTAACATTGATCGGCAGACAACTGTAAATTTGGACGACAAGCTTTGGAATATCGAAACATTCGAGTCCGACAAGCAGGCGGTCGCAACGTTCTGGATTGACATCCTGGACGAAGATGCTCCTGCTTTGCGGATCACCCGAACCCTTACTTTACCGAAGCAGGATCGCGAGTCGGGCAAGTCTGATTTGTTGAGCGAATTGGTTGTCGAAAACCTTTCCGATCGCGAATACGCGGTCATTACTTCATACACCGGCGGACTGGGAATCAGACCGGAAAACTACCGGTTTGACGATCGCTATGTGGATTTCGGTCTGATCGGTGAGGGCGGCGTTGTCGTTCACCGCAAAAACGAAAGTGATGTTCAAAGCGCAAAAGATTTGCGCATTCCGGTGTATATCGATACCGGCTCGGCGGCGCCGGGATTGCTTTCGTGGGCTGCGACCGCGAATACATACTTCACTTGCACTATCGCTCCCATCAATCCGGACGGAACCGACGGAGCGTATTACCTGCAGTCGGTCGACGCAATCGACGTGGATAGGAATCCGATAACGCGCGATGACGTCAACCTGCGATTTGTCACCAAAGCCGCCAAACTAACGCCCGGTGAATCGCGCACGTATCCTGCAGATATTTACTTGGGCGAGAAAAACGGCATTGCATTCCGCGAGATCGATGAGTACGTCGCCAGGAATTACTACCGGCAAATCGAACTGGGCTTTGGCTGGTGTACGTTCGGCTTCTTGGTCGAGTTGATGCTCTGGTTGCTGAACACGATGTATTTTGTGACCGGCAACTTTGGTGTCGCCATTATTATTCTCGTGTTGATCGTAAGAGCGCTTTTGCACCCCATCACCAAGAGCGGGCAGATCAACATGACCCGCATGCAAAAGGCGATGGGCGATCTTCAGCCCAAGTTCGAGGAGATCAAGAAGAAATACGCCAACGACAAGGCGAAAATGCAGGAAGAGCAAATGAAGCTCTACCGGGAGATGGGCAGCGGGCCGCTCACCGGGATTATGGGTTGTTTGCCGATGGCGCTTCAGATGCCGATTTGGGTCGCGCTTTGGATCAGCCTGAGCAACAATATTCTGATGCGTCACAAACCCTTCTTCAGCTGGATCGACGACTTGACCGCCCCTGACGCATTCTACACATTTTCGTCAACGATCTTCGTTCCATTGGTTGGTTGGGAAATCGATTCTTTCAATTTGTTACCGATCCTGCTGGCAATTTTCATGTACACGCAGCAGAAGCTCATGCCCAAGCCCACACCTAATCCGAATATGAGCGATGAACAACGTCGCCAACAGGATGCGATGCAAAAAATGCTGCCGATTATGAACATCTTCATGTTGATTATTTTCTATAAAGCACCGAGCGGCCTGACCCTCTACATCATGTGCTCAAGTGCGTTTGGCACGATCGAACAGTTGCAGATTCGTAAACGCATCGCCAAAATGGAAGAAGACGGCACGTTGATGAAGCCCAAAACCGCCGGTATGGCGGCCGCGAAGGAAGGGGCTACGTTGAAAGCCCCGGGTTGGCTTGAGAGGCTTCAGCAAATGGCTGAACAAGCGAAAAAAGATCCCGGTCGCAGTGGAGGCAAGGGAGGGAAACGCTAATTCGCGGTCAGCTCGGTTTCCATGTTTGGTTGTTCACGTTTATGCCATCTGAATAACTTCACGTTATCTTGCCCATTTCTCCCAATCGGAAAGCCTTTACCATCATCAGCGATCCCTTTGCGTATTTTTCCTGGAATTTTGCACTTGCGTATGGATGAGGAGCATTGCGTGGTTCGTTCGGCATGTGTTAGTGGGCAGCGTTCTTTAGCTCACCCGGGCAATGGGCTCCTGGACTTTGCCATTCAAAACTTTTTAGATGATTTCCTCATCCAAAACTTTCTGAGCGTCTTGTTACCTTTTAAGAACCGGTCCTATGGATGGATTAATGCGCGAGGCTTCCCTTAACGCGATGTAAATGGTAGGCTAACCGTTTCATTGGTCCCCGCCTCACACGACGGCGCGCGTGTTGAGGCAGTGTCGTCCTCGAATTTCGATCAAAAGGATTACGCGAATGGCCGATCCCCAACCGCAGATTGCAGAGAAGCTCCCCGAAAATGCCTACCGAGAATTGAAACCGGGGGAAGAATATGTCCCCATGGTTCCGCCCGGCGTGAAAGCGCCGGAAATCACCATGCGGTCGATTATCTTCGGTTTGGTGATGAATATCCTGTTCGCGATGGCTGCTACGTACCTTGCCCTTAAGGTCGGCCAAGGTATTGAGACGGCGATCCCCATTTCGATTCTGGCGGTGGGGTTGTCCGGCTTCCTGCTGCAAATGGGTTACCGACGCAGTTCAATCATTGAGAATATCAACGTTTTGGCGATCAGCACGACCTCCGGCATTGTCGCTGGTGGCACCTGCTTCACGATGCCGGCGATTTACCTGCTTGGGTTGCCTGAGAAACTTGACATCAGTACGACATCGTTGTTTTTGCAGATTTTCTTGGTGCCTTTCCTCGGTGCAGTGCTGGGCGTGGTGTTCCTGGTGCCGTTCCGGCGCTACTTCGTGAAGGAAATGCACGGCAAGTTGCCGTTTCCGGAAGGCACTGCGACAAACGAAATTTTGGTGACCGGGCAGACCGGCGGCAAAAACGCGTTCATCCTGGTTTACTCGTTTATTGTAGCGGCTTTCTACACGGTTTTGACCGGTGCGCTTCGTCTTTTCCCCGAGGATTTCACAACCGGAAAACTGCATGTTGAATGGAAAGGGACCGCAGAGAGTGCGGGTGGTTCAGCCTCGCCGTTAGCCTTCGCTGGTGATCTTTTCTCAACGATGACCGAGAAGATCAAGGCTATTTTCTCCATGGGAACGGGCGCGGAGTTCATCGGCCTTGGCTTCATCATCGGAACGCGCTACGCTTCGATCATTATGGCAGGTTCGGTGCTGTCCTTCTTTGTCATCGTGCCATTGCTAAGCCCATTCAACATTGAACAATTGCAACAGATCAACGCCGCGACGGAAGCAAAAGCGGGCCAGCCTGAAGCGGAGGTGTTCTTTGCGATTCCAAATGTCTCTGCTGATGCCATTCCCGCAAAGCCGGCTGAAAACGCCGAGGATCAATCGGAGCTTCTCCCCGACGCCATCAAGGCCGCTTTCGTAGCCAAAGGTGAATTCCTGGAGGAAATCGAAAACGAAGATCTCAAATTCTCGACGAAGACCGCAGGCGAAGAATGGAGACTTGTTTCCCCCAAGCAAGGCTACGTGTTAAGAGCGGCGGATGGCGGAGGTCTGGCCGTGTACAACCTTGTTCCCACGGGCGGCGAGGTGTTCAACAACATTCCCAAAAATATCGGTATCGGGTGTATTTTTACTGCCGGACTCTTGTCGATTCTCAAGATGGGGCGGGTGATTGTGACCGCGCTTCGCGAAGCGCTAGGTAGCTTGTTCCGGAAGAAGTCAGGCGACGGCGCTGCGACGCATGATCGTACCGATCAGGACATCAGCTATCCAATCCTGGGCCTTTTGGGAGTTGCAGTCACGGTCGCCATTACCATCTACTTCCGCACCGTTGTCTTAGCCAATATGCCGAACCCTAACTTTTTGACCTTCGTTTCGGTTCTCCTTGCGCTGGGCGTTTCGTTCATCTTCATCACGGTGTCCGCGTGGGCCATCGCGACGATCTCCGTGACGCCGATCTCGGGCATGACCGTTACGACGATTATCGTCACGGCCGTCGCGATGATGGCGGCAGGTCTTACGCCTGGTGAAGAGGGAATGCTCGCCGTGCTGCTTGTGGGTGGTGTCGTTGCGTCGGCCTTGTCGATGGCTGGAACCCTCGTGACCGAATTCAAACTCGGTTACTGGACCGGGGCGACACCGCGAAAAATCCAATGGAGCGCGATCATCGCCTCATTGCTCGCGTCCGCAGTTGTTACGGCCACGATTATGTTGCTTGCCGAGAGCCCTGGTTACGATCCGTCCGTGAACGCCCAGGCTTTGCAGGCGCCGCAGGCGAACTTAATGAAAAGTGCACTGCAAAGCTTCATCGGCACGGGCGAAGTTCCGTGGATCTGTTACGGCACCGGTGTGATGGTGGCGTTGCTTCTCGAACTGATCGGCATTTCGCCGCTTGCATTCGGTCTGGGGATGTATCTCCCGATGTCACTGAACGCACCGATCCTGGCAGGCGCTTTGGTTGCTGCTGCTGTGCAAAAGGGCAAGGCGGATGACGCCACTAGAAAAGCCCGCAAAGACAAAGGCATCATTATCGCTTCCGGGTTCATTGCCGGTGCGGCGATCATCGGTGTGGTTTTGCGAGGTATCGGCATTGTGGCACCTGGCTTTATGGAATCAATCGATATTCAAAGTGCGGTAATCAACGCGGCCTCTGATCCTGCGGAAGCTGCCATATCCATAGGGCGGCTCTTCAATTGGTTCGGACTCATCGCCTTCCTCCTGTTATGTGCATTCATTTTCTGGGATGCAAGGCGAGCGGAACCCGATCCGGACGCTCCGTCGATTGAAATGTAATTGATGCAGCACCAAAACCCCGGCCGTCGAAAACGACGGCCGGTTTTTTTGTGGCTTTTTAACCGGCGTTAGATCAAATGTTTGAGCGGTAAGTAGCGTTGGTAGAGCGTCATGAAGTGACACCTTCTTACGACACGCCGTTGTCATAGTACTGATCAGTCTGCCATAATACTGGGTCACATTTGCCATTCGATTTGACCGCATTTTGTTTTTGAGACCTTTTCCAGCAAAGGGGAGGATGATTGTGATTCGTAAGCTCACAGCGCAAGTTTTGTTGGTATGTACGGTGCTTTCCGTTGGCTGTGTTGCGAACGCGCAGCAGCACTTGATGCGCATGGCCGACGTCCACAAGAATAAGGTCGTCTTCACGTATGAAGGCGATTTGTGGATTGGTTCGACCGAGGGCGGAGACGCTCGGCGGCTGACCAACGATCCTGGCAACGAAACGTGGGCAAAGTTTTCGCCAG
>JANQHN010000243.1 GCA_028282665.1 Phycisphaerae bacterium
TCCCCAATCCACTTCGTAAACGTGTATGTATCGTTCCAGCCGTGACGCCTCGCCCAGTCCATTCCTGCATCAATGAGATCCTTGCGGCGCTGTTCTTCATCGTTTGGCGTTGCTTGTTTGATTCGATCAACGTCCGCACGCATGTTGTCGAGCAGTTTTTCAAGGTCGTATTCTTTCGAACCGGACAGGCGGGGCAGGAGTTTTTCGGCTTGGGGCGGGGCACTGAAATCTTCAACGACCACACCCTTGCGAATGCCACTGACATAGCAAGTCGACACGTGCATAAACGGAATGTCGCCGCAATCTCGCGCAAGTTTCAGCAGTCTTCCTGGACCGAGTGTGTTAAGTTCGATGGCCCAATCGAGACGTTCGTCGAATGTGACCGTCGCGGCGCTGTTAATTAACAACGTCAGTTTTTTCGTGAGCTGGGCATAATCCTCGTCCGGCATCCCGAGTCGATCCCTACTCAGGTCACCCTCCACGACGTGAATTTTCTCTTTACAGAGCGATTCGAATTTCGAACCCAGCGCCGCGCGCAGACGATCGAACGCACGTGTGCGAAGAACTTCCCTATCGACTCGGTTTCTGGCTGAAGTGCCATCCGGCTTCGCGCGCACCAGCAAGTAAATACTGCCGATGGAGTCTACCGATCGGAGAAGCTTTTCCAAAAAAGCCTTGGCAAGAAATCCAGTGGAGCCGGTCAGAAGGATGTGCTGATCGGCCAATCTATCGCGTATACGCTCCGCGCTGTTCAACGTCTTACGCCTTCATCGTTTCGGTCGTTTGATTCGTCTCTGTCGGTGCCGGAATCCCAACGCGTGCCCGCTCGAAGCAGTCCTCGACGGCGGCGTAAAGCCGTTCCGTGAGTTCAATAGGGGACATGTTTTTGGCGATCTCGGCCTCAATCGGCCTGCCGAATACGACACGCACAGGTCCGGGCGTGAGCAGAAATTGCTTACGCTTGTGCACGTTAACCGAGCCGCTGATCGCAAATGGGATCACGTCATAACCGACACGCTGTACTATTTTCGTCGCACCTTGCTTGAAGGGCAACAGGCGATTCTCCAGGCAGCGAGTCCCTTCAGGAAATACCACCAAGGAGACCGGTTTGCGGCGGACGCGCTCGATCATCGCATCGAGGCTCTCCTTCGCTTTCCTTGCGTTGCGCCGGTCGATCGGGGCATGACCGAAAAACCACATTGACCACCCAAAGATTGGGATGCGAAACAGTGTGTGCTTGGCCATGAACCGCACGCGACCGCCAGTTGCGACCAGCAAGATAGGGATGTCCAAAGCGCTTTGGTGGTTTCCGACGAAAAAGGCAGACTCGTCTTGCTGGGCAAGCTCATTCTGTTCGACCGTAAGCCGGACCCCGCTCGCCCACAACATGACTTTACTCCATCTGTAAGAGATGAAGGCGAAGAAGCGGTGCGAGCGGTAGACGATCCCCACAAACATTAGCGGTGTACACAAGACGATTGTGATTGTCACCATTAACAAGAATGTCAGTAACGTTCGCAGCATAACAGAACGACCCGTGGGCATAGGGTTGGAAGTTCTCAGTGCCGGGACGGGGATCGTCGCGGGGGATGGGCACGGTGTCAAGGTTGTGACCGACGGGCGGGGCTAGTGTTGCGAAGCATTGCTCCAGCGAATGAAGGCAAAGCGGTATGCTATGGCGAACTTGTTTTGCACGTTAACGTCCATAGGCGAGTTTTTATCGTGCAACACACAATTTCGGACGGTACGCCAGGTAAAGTTTGATTTAAGGCTTGAGATTGTGCTTTGCAGTTGTGCGCGCACCGAATCCCACGCAACGTGCCTTGCAATCGTGAGACCTGGTAAGGAGGGAGAGATAGATTTGGCTGGACAGGTGCCTATTTGAGCCGATATTTACCGTCCAACAATTCAATGTTCAAGCCGGCCTCTTCGAAGTGGTTTAGGTATCGAAAAATCGTGCGGCGCGACGAATTCGTCGCCTTGATCATTTGGTCGATTGAGGCACCCTTCTTGAGCATTTGCATGATCTGCTGATGACGCCCGCTGACGGACGAGTTGCTTCTCATTTTCTTCAAAAGCCGTTGTGCGGTTCTCTTTTGTGAAGTGTTACTGCCGAATCCACCATTTTCCAGAGCGAAGTCCAAGGCAGTGAGAACGGTTTGGGTTTCGAGAAAGCTGGTGCTCTGCACGATACTTCTCCGAGCAATGGGGCCTATTCCTCGCTGAAGTGCCTTCTGGGCTTGAGTGGCAATCGCCAGCTGAGACTCCCGCGCGGTTTGAACATGCGATGCCGGACCGCAACTTCTCCCGGCACATGCTTGAGAGGAATTCTATCATATTTCTTCTGTGAATCCAGATGTTAACTATTCAAAATCTTAGGCATGCCGGAAGTGACACTGAGCGACACTTATATCAAGGCATCAAAGTCACTGTGCGCGTCTAGCCAGCACTTTTTGTTAAGAATGTTGAGCCAATAGCCCCAGTAGCTTAAGCAGAGAATCCGAAGAAGATGAATTATGCGTCAGGGTAGTTGGCGCCTACACTCAAAGTGCCAGGCGATTGTCACTTGAAATGGTGCTGCTGCATTTAATCTGGATGGACGCGCGCTAGGGTTTATTAAGGTCGTACAAGGTCATACCGCTTGTAGAGCCTTGATCCAGTACAGGAAACGCCACCGCCTCGATCACGTCGAAACGACTCCCGAAAAGCTGCTGGAGGTTCTCGAGGAAACCGGCGCTTGCGGCGAACTTGTTGGGATCATTGCCCAGTGTTTGATTGGGTTGGACAGAAACCACGCCGTCCTTTAACACGATCATCTCCGAGTAATGAACGCGAGGCCTGTTTTCGAGTGACCGAAGCCGCGCCTTGAGCTGATCGGGGTCTTCGTGCGCGTTGGGGCTCGCCAGGAGAACAACGGTTTTGGTGCCGGCAGGTGCGACGAGCGGCAACATCCGGTCCGCTCCCGGGAACTGGACGTTTTCCAGCCTTATAGGCAGCCCATCCTCGTTTTCGAACGATTGAACATCAACGTGCCCGTCAGCTTCGATAGTAGCCAGATACGCGTAGCGCGGCGCAGTAAATCGGGCAGCAATGCTGTAGTAGTTACCCAGTCGCAATGGAATCGCAGCCGAGTCAAGATCAAGCCGCAAGCCGCTACGTACGCTACTGTATTTAACCTGTAAATCGGCGCTAGCGCCCTTCTCGTCGTCTCCGAACATCGCCGTACTGATCAATACCATCGCGATTACGAATAGTGGCAGGATGACAGCTAACGCGATCTTACCGGGTGACCACCGTGAGCGGCCAAAGTCAGTCTCCTGATCATACCAACCAGCCGTCTGATACAACCCATCGCGCATGCCCATCTGTGACGCCGGCTTAAGTGCCGTGTCGACGCTGAGACCGGAGTTTCGAATCAAATCGCGCCAGTTAACGGTCGGATCCTGGTGCAGAATTCTTAAAAGGCCGACGAAGTCCTTGATCACCGTTCGCGGTATGTCGAAGTAAGTCTCCCCCATCCGGTCCACACAGGCTGAGACATAATGCTCGATGTCTTCTTCACTCAAGGAGGGATCCATCTCGTCATGGCCGAAAACGCTTTGGACGTTGTGAAGCAATTGCGGGAAATCGGCGATCTTTAGGCTTTCCAACAAGATGACGGGTGTGGAAAAGTCTTTGTGTCCGTTCATGGCGAAGCGGTTTGGGGCAAGCCACCTCGCTAGGACTTCGTTGCTGTAAAGGCCGCGGAGTCGGTCCTGAACGCAGCCATCCTCTACGCCGAAAAGAACCACCAAGCCTCTTATGCGAGCTTTGAGGCAGTCGTCGAGCAATTCAACAATAACGTCGTAATTGTTATTACGCAGGTTCGTGTCTTTGACTCGTCGAGTGATCTTGGTCAATTCGTCAGCCACGATGAGCAAACCTTTGAAGCCGACGATGCGTGTGAACGCGGCGAAAAGATTCAGCGCTTCACGGATCGAGCCGTCGCCAATAATGGTACGGACGCCCAAATCCTGGTTGGCCTCCGATTTGCTCGTGTACTCGGCGCGCAACCAGCGGAGGGCGTTTTCTTGCAGGGCGTCGTGCCCTGCAATGTAGCCCTCGTAATAACGTTGCAACGCGGTTGCGAAGTCGAAACCGTGTGTGAGTTCGTGTAGTGGTTGTAATGCGCGGACAATCTCCGCTGTCACTTCTTGCGTACTGCCATCTCGATCTTTCACCTTTTGTTCGATCGGTGCGATCCAATCCTGCAACAATCGTCCGATGGTGATGCTTTCGGCACTGTCGGCGATGAAAATGTTCGTCATCAACTCGCGGTAGAATGCTCGAGCTTCTCCGGAGTCGGCGTAGAGACATCGGTCAGGTGATAGATCGGCGCGCGCAGCTAGAAAACCTTTCTCCACGGCGACGGTACGCGCGAGATTCATAAGAAACGACTTCCCGCTCTCAGGCGGTCCGGCGATGAATCGAACAGTGGAGAGGCCCTCTTTGGCGCGTTCGAGATCATCAACGATTGCTTGCAACTCTCGCACACGACCTACTTGCAGTGCGCGCAAACCAACCGATGGAATCGATCCCGCCGAAAGGGATTGGATAACGGAAATGCGCTCGCGGCGCGCAGATATTGGGCTCAAGAATCTTCCCTTTCAGTCCCTTGCTTGTTGTCCCATAATAAAACCGAAGCCCCTGTACCGGCCTTCCCCTCCCCATGGCTTCCACCCAAACCGCTGGGTAACCAGTTTCGTGACGACGATCCCGCCACACTGTAGTTTGTCTTGGCTAGAACCGCAAGTATTTTAGCGCTACCCATAATTCAGCACACTAGACCGGCGAGTCCGGCACGCAACCGCGAATGCGCTTCGACATCACACATTTATATGTCAGTCTTTTGTGTGGTCAACATCAAATGAATACCAACTTCAAAGTAACTAGGACATTTAAGTAAAATGAAGCCGTAACTGCCGAACCTCGCCGAACAGCCTTACACTTGTCCCGGTAATGGCCCACCGAGTTAGGTATCGTCTCTGGTGTGACTTCACCTGAGTATCGCTTGAGTCAAACTGGGCAGTGTCGTAAGGCCGAAAAATGAAATTGCGTAACAAACTAAAGCCTCGCAGGCGCCATTATTACCGGTCGTTTGGGGCTACGTACTCAAGCTTTGGCACAAATGCATATGCGCGAAAGTTACCGCTCAACCGCACGTGATCCACGACGGGCCAATGCATCTCCCGAGCCGCATCCTCGCAATAGGTGCACCAGATTTGATTCGCTTTGTTATCCTGATTTTCGGTTGGGTATTCGGCTTCAGAGTGCACCAACCAGATCCAGCCTCCCCATGTCAGTCGCGGTAAGATCTTCTCTGCGAAATAAGGCCATTCCTCGCAGGAGTTTGGCACGATAATCGCCGTTGCTACCGGGCCACGTGCCGGTTGCGGGCAACGTTCGGCGATTCTGAGAACTAAACGTTTTGCGCTACGTTGGTGACCGCAGATCCAAACCGGACGGCCATCGGTCAAATGCATTTGTTCTCGCACCTCCATGAGGTTCGAGCATCCAAGTTGTCCGGATTCGGCCATTGTTTAGTCTTCTACCCCGGTGAAGGCTTTGTCTGTGGTAATTGCCGGTTCTTTCGGGGTGGAGTCGGTTTGCAAGTCGATCGAAGCTAAACGCCTTCGAGTCAAGTGTACGGCCGCTTCGTTTTGGTCACACCCCAAAAATCGCCTCCCAAGCCGCTTGGCACAGACAAGCGTTGTGCCGCTGCCGCAGAAAAAATCTCCCACAACATCCCCGGGTTGGCTACTTGCGCGAACGATTCGTTCTAATAGCGCTTCCGGTTTCTGTGAAGGGTAGTTGACACGCTCACTTGAAACAGTGGACAAAATGGGCAATTCCCAAACGTCTGCCATCGCAGGGCCTTGCTCATTGAAGTAGATTCGGCCTTTCCGTGTTTTCTTAAACGGCCTGCCGTTTTCATCGTGAACCAAATCGCGTGTTCGATATTCGCCATCACGGAGTCGATTAAAGCGATGAAGGCCCTTATTTTTGACGAAGAGGAAAATCGTGTCGTGTTTTCGCATGAACCATGAGCCAGGACGCCCGCCGCTGCGATAGCTCCAGATGATCTCGTTGAGTAGGTTCTCTACGCCGAAGATCCGCTCCATCATCAGTCTGACGTGATGCGAACACCGCCAGTCCACGTGGACGTAAATCGAGCCATGCGTTTTAAGCAGTCGATGCATCTGGCGTATTCGCGGTTCGAGAAAAGCGAGGTAGCCTTCACCATTCGGTTCGAATCGGTCGTTAAAAGAAACGCCACTCGTTTTGTGAACGATGCGGCGTTTTGTGTTGAACGGCGGATCTGCATAAATCAGATCGCAGATTTCGTCTGGAAGCGAGGCCATGTACGCAAGATTGTCCGCATGCGCAACCGAATCGACGGGAGGATCTTCGACCTTAATTAGCCGACTGTTGATATTCGGCCTCCTCCCAATGTAGTAATGCTAAACGTCTACGCGCGGGTCGATACCCAAAGCTTCCATCCTGCGATAGAGTCGACTCCGGGAGATTCCAAGCGCCCGAGCAGCCCGACTGCGTTGGCCATGGGCACGTCGAAGCGCTGCTAGTATCTCGCGTTTCTCCACACCTTGGAGAATGGAGTCGAGGGCGTTGTTGTCGCTTTCCATGGACGAAGTTTCAACGCGGTCATCCGTAGCGTGAGTGCCGGAGTCGGGTAGTTCATCACGGCGCCCAACCAAATTTGACGCTTCGCGCAATACGGATACGACGCAGGCAATCTGTCCCTGTCCATCGTAAAGTGGCAGGTACGTCGCCTCAACATCAATTTGTCGACCATCTTTCGCGCGAATCATCATGCGCTGCCCAGCGCTGCTCACCTCACCGGACATAACCGGCGTGCTCGGACACAAAGCGCCCGACATTGACTGGCCGTCTTGATCCCTGCATTCGATCGCTTCGTGACAATGTCGACCGATCACTTCCGAACTGGCGTATCCAGTGATCCTTTCGCATCCTGCCGAAAACGACAAGAAACGGTGGTCGCGGTCCAGGACGAATACCCCGTCCACCGAATCGCGCAATACAGCTTCAAGTGCCAGTCCATTGGTTGCTGTATGTGCTGTCATACCCATGTTCCCGAATTCCATAGATCATCCTCCCAAGCAAAGTGCATGTGTCTCGGCCCTGCACTGTTACAGACTATATGTCGATATGTCCCCCACTTCCAAAAAAAAGTGTTTCACCAGTGACACTTGGCGCGCGATTGTGAAAAGATAGCTGCAAAGCCTGAGTGATAATCGTACGGATGCACGACACCTTACATTGCGGTTTCGCCAACTGAATGAGGTTTTGTTGTCTCAAAAAGAGGCATACAGTGTGAGAGGAATATTTTGGAGCTCCGAATACGTAAAATTTAGTCGAAGCTATCCTTGCCAGAATTCAGCCACTTGGGCCACTTCGTATTTGCTGCCAATGACCAGCGGTGTCCGCTCGTGCAAAGCGGTTGGCGTCTTCTCAAGGATTCTCCTCTTGCCGTCCGTTGCGGCGCCGCCTGCCTGTTCGGCGATGAACGCGAGAGGATTGGCCTCATACAGCAGTCGAAGCTTCCCGCCGGGTGCCTTCTTTGTCGGTGGATACAGGAACACGCCACCACGCAGCAGCGTGCGGTGAAAATCGGCCACCAAGCTTCCGATGTAACGCGATGAGTACCCACCAGCTGCTTCGGATTTTGCCCAATCGAGGTATTTGCGCACACCGTCGGGAAATGTGCCGAGGTAGGCTTCGTTGACGCTGTACATCTTGCCCTTTTCGGGCATGAGCACGTTTTCTTTATGCAGGACGTAGGCGCCGATTTCGGGATTGAGCGTGAACATATGTACGCCGCTACCGGTCGTGTAGGTGAGTACGGTGCTTGAGCCGTAAACGACGTATCCGGCGGCCACCTGTTTTATGCCCGGCTGAAGGATGTGCCCTATAACGTCTTTCGACTTGGTTTCCGGGTTGGTCTGGAGGATGGAGAAGATGGTTCCGATCGAAACATTTACGTCTATGTTGCTGGAACCATCCAGTGGATCAAACAAAACGATGTAGCGAGCGGCGTCGCTGAAATCTTTGACGATGTGCGGTTCGTCATCTTCTTCCGAAACCATAAGTCCGACGTTGCCTCGATAACCAAGGCATTGAAGAATCGCATCGTTTGCGAGTTGGTCGAGCTTTTGGACGACCTCGCCTTGGACATTTTCCTCGCCCGTCGAACCGAGGACGCCCAAAATTCCTGCACGACGCACTTGTGCCTCGATCATTTTCGTTGCGAGTGTGATACCTGAAAGAAGCCAGGTAAACTCGCCCGTGGCTGTGGGATGAGCCCGCTGAGATTCCATGATGTGCTGTTGCACGGTGACCATCTTGTACGATTCAGGGCTCGTGGTTTCGTTCACGGCGATGACTCCGATAAAATGACATCGGTAGTAAGAAAGTGACGATTAAGCCTGTCTGATGATGCGAGTGTGAATTATACACACATAAGCATTCTACTTCAGGCTAAAAGACTATCGTAGAGCGCGCCGTGAAGTGAAGCAATAAGGTCAAGCCTCAATTCGTGGATCGTTGCGGAGTTTTGGATGCTTGGAGGTTACTCTATTGAAGATAAGCTTAGTACCCAGGGCGGCAACTATGTGCTAAACAGACTGGGAGTCGAAGCTGTCCGCTCCGGGACGTGAGCGCAAGAAAAAGGGGACCTCATCGCATCGATGAGAATCCCCGTGTTACCCATCTTCTTCCCTCGCGAGCAGCTTGTTTTGGCAAACGGCTCGGTTGGTGTTGGGCAAATTCGGTTTCTGTTACCTTTGCAACAAGGCTTAGGAGGCCGGCGGGAAAAACGTAAAGTAGCCGAACACACCGATCAGAGCCGCTGCTGCCGAGATAAGGAAATTCCAGATCCAACCCATTTGAATTCCTCCAAAAAGAGACTTCCACTCTAAAATTACGCCGCACCTATGGCTGCGAAATCATATCACTCGCGCGGTACACTCCCACAACTTGGTCGCCCTGTCAAGAGCTTTTGCTCGATTCTTGCGAAGTTTCGTTTCAAAAAGGCACGTGTCTGACCAAGCATTGGGCAGCATTCCAAGGTGCCCTCTTCGACCACACTCATTCATAAACTTGAGAAAATTCCGGGCACTAGCGAGCAATCCACTGCAACTGGCCGATGCGTCCAATGTACAATCGACTTCAACCGTCCCCCAGATTTGGTCCGATAAACCTGCTTGCGAGAGAAGGAAATGCATCGCATGTGCAAATGGGAGATATAGGGGGATGTGGGGTTTTCTTATTCTGTTTTCCAGCATTCACGTGGCAAAGATAACGTTTCGCTGGACGATTGCGATCGACGAACTGACGATGCACGAGGACATTGGTTTTTGTGTGTTCGTCGAAAATGTGGACCGATTTTCACGGTCAGTGCCATCGATGTGGCAGAGCTGAATAAGGAAATCCCGTTTGCGAAGTCATTTTCTGAATGGTTCATTCGTTTAAGCCGAAATGATCTCGGACACAATCAAACCTTGGCGTTCGCAGCCCTTGGAAAAAGTGTTGCCATCGAGGCTGGCGACAACGTTCGTGCTATAGGCCGGGCGTGCGTTGTGGGTTAGGGCTACAATCATCAATCACCGGCAAAGATGTTTGCATTTTCAATTACAGGCTCATTGAGCCAGGGATTTGGATAAGGACGGTGATGGGGATATTGACTTGGTCGGCTTGGAAATCCTGGCCGACCGGGCTGGACGACACGTGCGGCTAGCTAAGTTTGTGGCGAGCCTCTCGGCGGATTGCAGTTTGGCTGTGTCAGGTATCGATTCCGGTATTCTATTGACGTTGGTGTGTGCTGATCCGATCATTTGGCTTCATGTCGGATCAACGCACCATGATTGTGGTCGCAGAACCTTACGATGCCTGGGCAGTGGATCGTCTGCGCGTAGTGGGGGACGTGGTGGAAATGGACGGTCGTGACCCGGCTGCCTTGTCCGCCGCACTTCCTGAGGCGGATGCTCTTCTTGTGCGAAGTTATGTGAGTGTCGACGCAGCCCTGTTGGGCCGTGCGCCCAGACTCAGGGTAATCGCGCGCATGAGCTGCTTCAAC
>JANQHN010000429.1 GCA_028282665.1 Phycisphaerae bacterium
GATTTCCGTCATTCTTGTTGTCGCTATTGCAGGCGTGGTCCAATCCCTGCCTTACTACGCCCCCGGACGAATCGACATGACGTCGAGCGGGATCAACAGCCTAAGCGAAGGCACAATGAATCTGCTCGACGGTTTGAACAAGGACGTAAGACTTACGTCTTTGTACTACGAACTGGAAAAGGATCTTGAGGGCGAAGATCAGCCCAGGTACCGGCGATCCGTGAACGATTTGCTGTCTCTTTACGAAGGTCAAAATCGCGCCCGCGTGACGGCGGATTGGATTGATCCGATCGGAGACGCCGAAAAACTCGCGGCGCTTAAGAGACGCCTTCTGAATGTCAATCGTTTCAAGGCGGAAGTCGACGCCTACCAGCAGAAAGTAAACACGTTTAACGACACTTTGCTACCCGAAGTCGTGGCCACGGTGCAGACAGAGCTATCAAACCTTGAAGGTCTAAGATTGCCATTGGCTTCCGATCAACCCGACCCGATTATCACGCCAATCCAGCAACTTCTTGAAGAATGGCAGGGGTCGTTGAAGCGTGTTCGCGAACGGCTTGGCGAACTCGGACGCGCCACGTCGCCGGACTACATCGCCATGGTCGCTCAGATTGAATCGGTGTGCGCCGAGTTCTCCGCCGCGTTGACCGACCTGGGGAACTTCGCTCAGGTGAAACTCCAGCAAGATGCCAATATTCCTGTAGCGCGAGCCGACTACCTGAGATCTTTGATGACGAAGTACGAATCGCTCCGCGCATCTCTTGACGAAGCCCGAGAACAGATTGCCGGCCTCGAACCACTGAAAGTCGTCGAAATCCTCGCCCGGCTGGAGCCAACGGCTAATGCAATCCTCGTTGAAACAAACGAAGATGTGACGGTTGTGGATTTTTCAGATGTCTGGCCGGTCCTTCAACAGCCGGCTCCGGGACAAGAGGCCGGTTACAAAGAGCGCGCCTTTAAAGGTGAAGAACAGGTAACCTCAGCGATCCTGCGTGCAACGCACAAGGAAAGACCCGCGGTGATCTTCGTGCGTTACGGGGGACAACCGTTGGTTACCGGCGGATTCATGCCCGGTCAGCCACAGCCGCCCTACGCCATGTTGAAGGAGTACATCGAAGACGCCAACTTCGCTGTCGCCGAGTGGGATCTCAAAACAACTACCGAAGTGCCCAAGCTCGACCCCGAACCAACGAAAATCATATTTATCGTTTTAAAGCCCAATCCGCCACAGAGAGGGCCGTTTGGTCAGCCATCGGGCGATCCGCCTTTCGGGGAAGGTCAAAAGGATGCAATCCTAAAACAGCTTGAAGAGCATGGTCGGGCGTTGTTCATAGCAGGTTGGGTACCGGGCCCCCTCGGTCCCGTTCCTGCCACCTACGAGTACAACGAATACCTCACCGAACATTGGGGAATCAGTGTCCAAACGGGAACGCTCTGTGCTGAAGCGGTCAGCATTGGTCCCGGTAAATACACACTGTCTCCAAACCGCACTCCATACATGCTGGAGTTGGACTTCGGTGATCATGACATCGTCAGCGGAAAGACGGTTAAACTGCTGAATCTACCGTGGTGCGCGCCGCTCGACATCTCCGGCAAATTACCGGAGGGACTCACAGTATCCAAATTGGTCGAAACACCCGAAAGGGAAACGTTGTGGGGCATCGCGGATCTGACCAAGTATCAAGCCCAGTTTGGACAAGAGTACATTACCAAAGCAGAAGGTGATTCAGAAGGACCGTTCGTTCTCGCTGCGGCTGCGGAGCGCGAAACCCAAAAGGTTGTCGTGGTCAGTTCCACGACCTTCGCAGAGGACGCGACCGCATTCGCGCAGCGATTGCAGCTTGAAGCCGAAGGACTATCCGTATCCATGGTCAATCCGGGAAATGTAGCCTTGCTGATCAACTCCCTGCACTGGCTGAATGACAATACGCAATTTATGAACATCGGTCAGCCGATCGATTCCGAGGCTTTGGCCATTGAAAATTCGACGACCGAAACACTGGTACAAGTCTTCACTGTTTTAGTGTACCCGACCCTCGCGCTGGCTTGCGGTGTGGTGGTCTGGATGACACGGCGAAAGTAAAGGATGAATACGAAATCCACCATCATGCTGGCGTTAGTGCTCGTCGTCTGCCTGGGCGGCCTGTATCTCGTTAAATCGAAGCGATCAACCACGCCGATCAATGAAACTCCATCGCCGCCATCCAGGGAAATCGCCTCCAGGCCTTTCGTCGAAGCAGAGATGGGTAAGATCATGGCTGTAATCATTCGGCGAGCGAACGATGCCTCGCTTTGGAAATTCGAACGGCGAGATGGCGAAACCGTTACCGGCGCAAGCGATTGGTGGATGGTCGAACCGTACGAATTTCGCGCCACAGCATGGGAAGTCGAAAAATACACCCGTTTCATTTTAGGTGCCGAGTATACGCAGTATTACGATTCGATCGGCTCCGGCAACGGATGGTCGGAGGCCGAAGCGGGGCTTTCTCCGGCCAAGTACACTGCCCAATTCGTGGATGAATCCGGCAAGAACGTCGGCATTGAAATCGGGGCAACGATTTCAAGCAATCAAACCTACGCGCGTGTGAAGAACTCCTCGCGGATCTCCATTGTTGATTTCGATACTGCATCCCTGTTCCAGGATAATCCACTCGCCTACAAGGACACCAGCGTGTGGCAAATTGCCCCTGCAGACGTTTCACGTGTAGAAATTGTTCAGAGGCAAAAAAACGGCGAACAAACTCGGTACACCTTCTCTCGTAGCGGCGAGTCGTGGGAATTTGTCGAGCCATTCTCCGGTCCTGCGACCTGGAAGGTCGACGAGCTGGTCGCTTCACTCGCCCGCCTCCGCATCAACAAATGGCGCGACCACATTCCCGGCACTTTCGCACTCTTTGGCCTGGATACCCCCGCTATCAAAGCCAGAGTCATCACTGAGGAAAAGGTGTATGAGGTTCATATTTCCGATCAATCGCCCATTGGCGAGGCACAACGTTTGTATATCCGTGTTGCGGACGAAGCGTTTGTCGGCTCGATTGATCGTTCGGTCGCAAACCGCCTGCATGTCAAACCCGACGACTGGCGTGACAAACATCTGATCCGCGGTGATGTAGAAAGTGCGTCGCGCGTCACGATTGATTTGGCTGATCGTTCCGCATTTACACTCTTAAAGCGTGATGGTGTATGGTTCTTCGGAGATGATTCCGGGCGTCGTGCCGAAGACGCAATGGTCGAAGCCCTACTTGGCGAACTGGGAACTATCACTGTGACCGGATTCGCCGATGATTGGAATCCCGCGAACGATTCGGAATTCGGCTTCGACGCGCCACAGGCAAGGATCGAAGTAAAGCTCCCCGACCGACCGGAAGCGGTCACGCTTACGATTGGTGCCTTTACGAATCCACAGCTAAAACGCCTCGTTTACGTTCGCGGCGACTCTGTCGTTGTGGGCAAAGCTCGCATTCAGGAACTCAAACCATTGCTTGTGGCCCGTGAAGCTTATCAGAGCCTGCTCGTCACGAACATTCCGATCAAGCAGGTGCAGGACATCAAGATTGAACGGTTCGAACCTGTCACTAAGGAAATTGTGAACATTCGCTTGGAACGCGAGCACGAGAAAAGCTGGACGATGACTACCCCCAGCTCAAACGGGCTTATGGACGACCGAGTCAGCGAACTTGTGGATGCGCTGACTCACCTTCGCGCGATCCAATCTTACTTAGGGAACATTCCGAAAGACGATGAGTCGACAATTCGCGTAGTTCTCGAAACGCCTACCGAACCCACCGGGTTGACCTTCTTCGTAACCGGCGAACAGTGCATTGTTCGCCGCGAGGCGGATGGCTCGCTCTTCCTTGCTCCAACCAAACTGGTGGAGTTGTTGCGTTCAGAATTCCGCAGGACTCGTCTTTTCGACTTCGAGCCCGGCAATGTCACGGGTTTCTCTCTTACGTTCAGTGGTACGACTCACTCTTTCTCAAAAGATGGGAAAGAATGGCGATACGCAGCAGAGCCCGATTGGCCTCTCGATCAATCGGCAGTGACCAACCTTCTTCTGCGCATACGAGATATGCGTGCGGTTCGTTACATCGACTCGATCGCGCCCGCTGACGCACATTTCGGTCATGACGATCCAATCATGACGGTTGAAATAGTGCTAGCTGACGGTACGACATCCACGCTTCAACTTGGTCCGGTAAAGCAGGAGCCGAACATCATGGGTTCGGTAGCCCGGCTGATCGAAACGGAAAGAACCGTCTTGATTGCCGCGACGACCGTTGATCAACTGCATTTCAAATTAGAAGACCTTGAAGCGAAATGACTTTTTGAGAAAAGCTGCCCGTTGCTTGCTTGCAAAAAGTACAGGTAAACGGCCCTTGACATGTGTCTCCCAAACGAACACAAATGTTGATCTTATTGCGGATACCAAAGGAAATCCGCTGCACCATTTCGGGAGTTGGTCTTCCTCCAGAATCAACTCCAAAATCCCCTTGAAACGCTTGTTATCAAGTCACAAACAACGTTTTTTAAGAATCATCTTTTTTCACTTGAAAATGATCAAGTCGTACGTTATAGTTCCAGCGTCTCGGGAATTTCTGGCGTCGAGGCGTGTTAGCTGGTGGATAATTGGGAGGTTGTCCCCGCTGGGCAGGACGCGCTTGTCAGGACGACCCAGGCGTTACGGTCTGACTTGGCAAAGTGAAACGGCGTCACTTCCTGAACGTCCGTCAAGTGGACGGTTAGCGCGCAATGGGCGTTTTGCCTGGCATCGAAGAAGGCTTGGCCGGCTTAGGTGCTTTTTGGCGTATTGTCGTTTCAACCCGGCAATCCATTCCCGATTCAGCGGATAAATGAGAAACGCACGTTTTACTATGGCTTTACCACGTACGGAGTAACCGGCTTGTTTGAGCCGGAGGGTATCCCCTTTCCGAACGGTGTGGAACGGACCCGCTTGGCTTGGCTAAGCCTCAATCAAAACACTTCGAACCGGATAGGATTCGGCGGAGAAAAACGGATTTGAGAATGACGAAGTGGTGCATAGCCCGAATTCCACGGGGGTGACGTTTGCTAACCTGTTCTTTGCAATGAAGGACCGGTTCAAAGAAGGGACAATTAACTGCTCTTCCTTTCAGCGAGATACTGTAACGAAGAGCCCAATGGCGGAGAAGTCAAATGGCAGTACGACATCATATCAAAGTTCTGGTCATCGATGACGACCCCTCGATCTGCAAGACGGTAGGCTTGCTTTTGGAGGATCATGGATACGCGCCAGTCACTTTCACCGACCCGGGCGATGCCCTCGAAGCCGCCAAGAAGGAATCGTTCCAGGTCGCTCTTGTGGATCTGCGCATGCCGGTTATGGAAGGCGTGGATGTAGTCGAACAACTTAAACGCATCGATGATCGCATGAGCTGCATTGTCATGACCGCCTACCCCGATCTCGACAGCGCCACCGAAACCATGCGTCGCGGCAGTTGCGACTACATCGCCAAACCCTTCAAACAGGAAGATCTGATCAACGCCGTCGACCGCGCCTGCCAGCGGATGGGCATCATCTATACGAACGAGGCAGAGTTGAATCGGCTCATAGGCCAACGAATCCGAGCCCAGCGTCTCAGTCAGAACATGACCTTGCGTCAGCTTTCGGACCGCACGGATTTGACCACTTCGCAGTTGTCTCAAGTGGAACTTGGCAAAAACGCAGCCTCGATTTGGGCGTTGGCAAGAATCAGCAATTCGTTCGGCCTGCAAGTATCAGAACTACTGGCTGGTCTATAGACCGATCAGCATTTGTCACGCGGCAAGCCAATGAAATAGCTGAACTGTTTTTCGGGCATCCGTGAACACGCGTTCGAGTTGTCCCGCGCCACGGCCCCCAGCGGTGAAAAACCGCGAATGAAGCAAACACGAAACGGAAGCAGACTTGCATCGCGATCGCTTTCGGACTGCCGCCCAACGGCTGGACTCGGGCGATTCCTTTGGTACAATTGGCCAAATGCGGCTTGGAAAAGGGCAAACACCCACCCAATCCCCTGATAGCCGACGTAGCTCAGTTGGTTAGAGCACCTGCCTGTGGAGCAGGGTGTCCCTGGTTCGAGTCCAGGCGTCGGTAGTTCCCCTTTTTCTCGTCGAAAGTTGACAATTCGTTTACCTCATCGGTTACCGCTGCCATGCGATCCGGAGTAAAAAGCGCGGTATTCATTCCGCGTTTCTCCTGGATGTATCGCATGGCCAAACACAAACGCCGAAAATCCCTTCCTATCGTCGAAAGCCCTTCTCCGGTACCCCGCGCGCCGTCATCACGTCAACCGACCGTGAAATGGGCAAACGACAAGGCTACTGCTTGGGTTCTAACGGAACGGAGGAGAGCCGCGAGAACCACGGTATGGTCATCGCCCAATGAAAGGTGAACGAGCGCCGACATCCGGCTTGGACCTACTCGTGACAAAATCGGTCAGGCATAAACGTCCACGACACGTCCCCTGCCGTTACGTCGCTTATCACCGACTACCACAAACATCAGCCTGAAGCGGCCCTTAAGCACGGTTCGCTACTTCAGCGTCGATCGGTCGGGCAAATCGTGTTCACCATTTTCTAACGGTTACAAGTGTCAACCACGTTAATCAGGACACGACCATCGATCTAAAACCATCACTTCATGAGTAATGTTCAAAAATCATTTCCTTTACTTCCACTCCCGTTATCCTGCCCAGTTTAGCCACTAATTCATCACAAACCGACTGATCGCCGAACAACTCAAGAATAATCAAGCCCGCAGGCGAACAGTGATCCTCCGAAACTTCATGGAGACCGAGTCGGGTCTTGATGTTACAACCGTACTCGGTGAACAGATCTTGCACTCCACCCGCCTTCTCCAGGCGATCCGTGATATGCACGCCGACAATTCGGTGATTGGGTTTCATTCTTCGCTCCTATTGATCGAGATCGCCGTTATTTACGGATCTGCACGGCCATTCGAAAGAGAACTCCGCCCATTGTCCCGGTTCGGAGTTCGCATCAATTCGACCACCGTGCAAACCCACAATCTTCCAGCAGGTGTACAAACCTACTCCGGTCCCCTTCTGCTTCATGAGTTCGGGGGCGCTAAGCCTAGAGAATTTCTTGAACAACTTTCCTCGTTCATGGGGAGAAAAACCGGGCCCCTCATTCCATACTGACACATGGGTTCGATCTGCTCGCAGCGTAACAGCCACACGAACCTCGCCCCCCTGCCGTCCATACTTCACCGCATTGCCAAGCAAGTTGATCATTACGATCCTGAGCAGAATCGGATCGCAATCTGAACAAAGATCGTCCTTAGGCGCATCCAGAACGAACCGCACACCCGCTTCCTCCATCTGCGGGCGCGACACCTCAACGGCCGGTCCGATCACTTCCGAGACGAGCGGTACATCTCGCCGCAGGCTTACCTCCAACGCGCCACTCTCCACTCTTGAAAGTTCCAGATAGTCGCGCACAAGCTCCATCAAAAACGAAGCTCGCTCATTCATTTTTTCAAGCCGATCGCGATGTTCAGGGGGCAAATCGCCGAGATACCCTTCGAGCATGAGGTTCGCATCAGTCATGATCGCAGCAAGTGGACTCTTCAGTTCGTGCGTCACGAAAGCCAACATTTCAAAATAGGCTTTGTTCGCTTTCTCCAGTTGTTCGATGCGATAGGCTTTTTCCACCGTCGGACCGAGCCGTTCGCCAATCGCACCGTGCATCGCGACCTGGACGCCATCATACGCATGCGGCGTACGAGAACTACGAAATAAAAATCCGACATGCCGGTTATCAACCACCAACGGACAGGTCAAACTGGAGCGCACCCCCTCTTCAACCAACACGCGCGAGGATCGACTTTCTGGATTGGCTTTTGCATACGCGGCCAAGTCGTCGATGACCCGCACTGTCCCCTCTTTGAGAATTCGCTCAAGCGAACTCCCAGCCAAGTCTTCGACGTATCCGGTATTGAGCTTAGTCGGTGAATAACCGGATCTGGTGTAGTACGACTCGACTCTGCAATCGTCATCGGATACGAACGCAACGCTCACCCGATCGCATGGGCTGATCGTACCAGTCTGCTCGAACAGAAAATCGACCACCTGGCGGATGGTTTGGTTCTCGGCGACTTGGCGATTGATCCGGTCCAAAACACTTCGCTGGGTCGTCGAAAATCGGTTTAGATCATTGTGCAACTCGATCCGGTGGATGAATCGCGGCTCGCTCGAAACACTCATGCGAGGTCCTCGTGGTGGGTATTTCGTTGAGGAAGCTAACACTTTAACGAGCGTAAGTTCCAGTACCCGCGTCAATCAGTTCCCAAAGCCAACAAGCGTTCTACTTTCTCGATCATCGTGCGTGTGTCTACCGGCTTTTCCTGAAACTCGTCGAACAATGCGCCCAATTCGAGGTCCCTCGAATCGATCCCAACGCTCCTACTCACACTGGTCAACATAAGGATTGGAAAGGTACATCCACCGGCTTTTAGCGCGCGAGCCATAAGAATTCCGTCATCGGGTCTGGCCATCATGACGTCGAGAATCAACAGGTCCGGCTGCTGTTTTCTGATGCACGCCTCGCCGTCTTCCCGGTTGTAGGCGATACGGACCGTATGCCCCCGCGCGTCGAGCATGAGCCTGCATGCCTCTACGATGTCCGGATCGTCATCGACAATGAGAATATCTGCCATCGGTCATCCGCTCGTCCAGTCAACCCTGACTTTCCTACGAAAGGCCTGCGCGGTTTCGCGCAGCCGATGCGGATTGTCACACGCTCGCAAGTGCATCAGCCTCTGCCGCATAGCCTTCGACAAGTCGGCATCGTACGATAGCCTAGCCGATGCCATGCAGTTGTGGCAAGAATGGAGCAACCATGCCCCCGAGCCGTAGCCTATTTGTCGGCTTCAGTCACGGATTGTGTAGCCCCTTGCATGCTACGTGCGTACCGATTATTGGTTGGAGGATATAGAATCAGCCCCGCGTAACCGGT
>JANQHN010000020.1 GCA_028282665.1 Phycisphaerae bacterium
TGGTTGCATCATCAGAAACCGGAAAATTACCCCTCTTTTGTCGAAAACCCGAGGCTGGTTAATGCCGTTTATCTCGCGGACAACCTTGTGCGGCGCGAAAAGATCGGCTTTTCCGGATACCAGCACATTTGCGACATTTACGCCGAGGGCAAGAAGCTCGGAATCAGTAAAGAGAAAATTGACAAGATCGCCTCCAGCATCATGGATCGTATGGCGCCGTTTAGCGATCTCATCGGCCTGGGCGAAAAAGAGGAAGAAGTTGATCTCTCACGGGATGCCCTGATCGATGCCAATAGAGAACTCGGACGAACCAACGCACAGCTTTGGCAACGCCAGCGACAGTTCGAGGTTCGCTCCGCCTGCTTTGATGCGATGGATCGATTTACGCGCGCTTTGGGCGCTGGAGATTCGCTTGCTGCCGTTTGTGGCGAAGCTGCCGAAGCAGTGCGCCAAATGACAAACGCGGCCCAGGCGGTAGCATTTGCTCTTCTAAAAAAGACTCGTTGTATTCAGACTGCTGCCGTCGAGGTCGACAAGGATGCGCCGCAATGCGCGCTTTTGGATATGAGCTCGAATGCTGCAACGGATGAGTTCCAAGATTTGATCGACTTGCCGATGGTTCGCGGAATTGGACCTGCACCACACGCGACGCTTCCTATTTGGTGGCACTGCTTCGAACGTGGCGATTGCGATGAATGGTTCATGCTTCCGATTCTTCATCGCGAGGAATTGGTGGGGGGAATCATCGTTGCCGGCGCGGGGGATAGCGTACGTAAGTTGGCCGGCGCACGAAAAGAATGTGAAGGACTGTCGCGAGCTATTGGCCTTGCGGTGGTCAACGCGCGGGATCGCCTCGAAGCGGAACGAATGAACGAAGAACTGCTAGACTTAAACCGCCGTTTGCACGAAGCACAAACGGAGCTTGTCCGGACGAAATCGATCTCGATCGTAGCTGCGATGGCGGCAGGCGCAGCGCATGAACTTAATAACCCGCTCGCGGTGATCGCAGGCCGAGCGCAAATGTTGCGCGGGGCGTCGCAGGATCCGAAGGAATCCGAAACGCTGGCGACCGTATATGAACAGGCGCGGCGCGCTTCGCAAATCGTTCAGGAATTGATGGAATTTGCCAAACCTGCTCCGGGAAAACCGACCAAATCAAAGCTGGCGACAGTTTTGCAAAAAACATGTCAACACTGGCAACAAGCATCCTCGCTGGGCGATGGCCAGATCCAATTTACCCTCGTTGATCCACGCGCAACCGTTTATGCGGACCCGCAACATATCGAGACAATTTTGTCAGCGGTGGTTGCGAATGGCATTGAAGCGATGCGTCCGGAAACAGCCCGTTTGCATATCAACTCGCCCTCATCGATGTCCGATGAGATGGTGCGCATCATCGTGGAGGACAACGGATGCGGCATGACTCCGGATGTGTTGGACCATGCATTGGATCCGTTTTTCTCTCATCGTCCTGCGGGACGCGGTCGTGGGCTTGGTCTGTCGAAAGCGTACCGCCTGGCGGAGATAAGTGGAGGGCGACTCTGGATCGAGTCGACGCCCAAGAAGGGTACGATCGTAACCATCGAGTTGCCTCAAGCGGCACCAAAGAGTTAAGCGGACGCTCGCGAATTGCACCACTCTTGCCTTATTCCACACGACGCGAATGCAAGATGACGCGCTCGTAGCGAGGAAGGCACATGGTGTGAGTCCCGATCGCTTGGCGCTTTACTCTGGTCGAGGTCAGAATCCGTTGTCAGAGCCCATTGCAAAGATACTGATCGTAGAGCCCGATCCTCAGACCCTCGAGATGTTGGTCGCTGCGTTCGTTGAACGCTTTAACGCCCATATCACCTGCGTCTCTACTGCTGAAGACGCCCTCAATACCGAACTTGTCGAGCCGCACGATATCATCGTTACCGAACTCGAACTCGATGGGATGGACGGCATCGAACTGGCTGAGCAATTAGCTTCATTGCGCCGCAGGCCCATTATCATTCTAGCCGAAGATCCGACCAGCACGGAGGCCATCTATGCCATGCGAGCCGGCGTGACGGACATGTTCGAAAAACCATTTCGGGTTTCCACCTTGCTGGATTCGGCAAGCCGTGCACTGCACAGCTACGACATTCACTGCAAGCACATCGCGCGCCATCGAAAGTTGCGCGATGTCGTTCGCAAAGTCATTCGCGAACGACGTGAATTGGCCAAACGTACCGACCTTATCTGCCGCGACCTGGTCGGTGCGCATCGCAAACTCGTACAGCGCGTAATGCAATTCGAGGAAATCAAAACCATCCGGCGTTAGTTGATTTGCACTCAGTTCCAATTGATCTTTCGGCTTTTCCGGCGCTATAAACAAGCTTTCTGGCACTACGCCGGGCCAAAGCCTGCTCTAGTGTCCGCAAAACTCGCCGTCATTGATAACCATTGCCTGCCTGATGATTTGCTATTGGATTTGTCTATGTCAGTACGTCTTTGAGTTCATTCAGTGAAACCTCAATGGCATGCCACCCGCCGATCGACAATGGCGATGTTCCGCTCGTTTTCGTTTTCTATAATCGTGCCATCGAACTTGGGAATTCGAACATATTTATCAGGAACGCGTAACTGCCTATGCCGTTGACGATCGTATTTGCCGGACTTAAATTCGATCGAGTCAATCGTACTGCGCCGGATGAGTTGAGGGTTGGCAGCAGAAGGATTATTCCGGGTCGCGTTCGGGAAGGTGTTGCTCGATTTCGTCCGATGAAAGAGGTTCGCTGATGCGGTAAGTACCATCCAGCCAACGCTGCAAATCGATCATTTTACAACGTACCGAGCAGAAAGGTCTGCTGGGCGCGTCATCGCGACATTCGACCGCAAAAGTCTTTTCACACATTGGGCAATGGTAGGTAAACATGTCAACCGGAGCCCATCATGGATTGTTTATTCCTACGCTGCTGCGGAATCTTTCTTTGATTTCTTGTCCGACGACGTTGATTTCGAAGCGGGCTTGTTGTCGTTCTTGCTGTCTGACGTTTTTTTGCTATCGCTTTTTGAATCAGCGCCGCTCACACTGTCCTTATCGGCTTTTGCGGCCTTTTTGTAGCTGTCGCTACGGTAGTCGGTCTCGTAGAAGCCGGCACCTTTAAAAATCACGCCTGCCCCGGTACCGATGAGTCTGCGGACGGACGCCTCACATTCACAATTCTTCTCATCTGCACGGACGCGCCGTTTCGCTTTGGCGGTGATGGATTGAAACAATTCGAACACTTTGCCGCAGCTTGTGCATTCATATTCATACGTTGGCATTTTGAACTTCTCCACGAACGCTAATTCACGCCCAAACTCAATCCGCCGCCTTTGAAACGATAACCTTCGTCGGTCGAACGACGCGATCCTTGAATCGATATCCTTTTGCGAGTTCAGTCAGTACGGTATTCGGTTCCAGTTCATCGCTTGGCTGCTGCATCATAGCTTCATGCACTTCCGGATCGAACAGCTTGTCTTTCGCTTCAATCGTTTCAAGTCCTTGACCAACCAATGCTTTGAGCAGGTTCTCGTAGACTAGTCGTGTGCCTTCGATGATCGACTTTGCATCATCCGTATCCTGGCTTGCTTCAATGGCTCGCTCGAAATCATCGAGTACCGGCAGTAAGTTACGAATCAAGTCCACGTTTGCATAGCGCACCGCCTCTGAGCGTTCATTGGCTAGGCGACGCTGGGTGTTTGCGAAATTGGCCTTCTCGCGCAACAGCTTGTCTTCGAGGGCTGCGATTTGCCGTTGCAGCGATTCGACCATCGGCTCCTCAGCGTCGTTAGCCTCTTGTTCATCAGGAGGAACGGCAGCTGGTTCCGTCTTGTCTTTCTGTTCGACGGTTGCATCCTCTCCCATGGATTCCGCCTTTGTCTGTGTATCTGCGGATTCGGTGGTTTCGAACGCAACTGCCTCGTCGGCAACGGCTTCACCTTTCACTTCTTTGATCGGTATTTTCGTCTTACGTTTCTTCATGATCGTTTCCCATTCATCGAAGAACGAGAAGCGGTTGTTCACCAATCAGGGTGGCTAGTCTGAACCACCCAGATAATCCACAAGTCGCTCGAAAAAACCCTTGGATTCCGGCATGACCGATTGATCCTCAGTTTTGGCAAAGTCACGCAGAATACGTTCTTGATCCTTGTTCAGTTTCTTCGGAATTTCCACGAGCACCTGTACGATTTCATCGCCCGTGCGTCCGCCTCGAAGATCGGGCAAGCCCAATCCCGACATACGGAATAATTGGCCATGTTGTGTGCCCGGAGGAATGCGAAGCTCTGCCTTCCCGTTTAGTGTGGGGGCTTCAACCTTCGCTCCTAATGCCGCCTGAGTGAAGCTGATCGGCATGGCGCACACGAGGTCGTTGTTATGACGTTCCAAGAATGGATGTTTAGCGACGCGTACATAACAATGAAGGTCACCGCGTGT
>JANQHN010000282.1 GCA_028282665.1 Phycisphaerae bacterium
CATGCGCGATGCCACGTTCCTCGGCACCAATACCCGGGTAAGCGCCTTGCGTATCGATTAGGCATACGACGGGCAGCCCGAATTTCTCGGCGAGTTTCATTTTGACCAGCGCTTTGCGATACCCTTCCGGATGGGCGCATCCAAAATTACACGCGACACGCTCTTTGATGTCTTTTCCTTTTTGGTGGCCGACAAGCATGGCCCGATGACCCCCGATTCGCGCAAAACCCGTAACGATCGCACGATCGTTTCCGTAAAGTCGATCACCATGAAGTTCGCAAAAGTCACGGAAAATCGTGCCTGCATAATCTCGAGCCAAGGGGCGGTTGGGATGCCGTGCGACAAGAACGGTTTCCCACGGAGTAAGGTTGTTGTACAAACGGCGCATAGTGCTGCGCAGCCTGTTTTTTTGTTTGCGAATCTCAGTCGCCAAAGGACGACCCGTTTCGCCCATTTCACGTTCCAGCTCATCAATATCGTGTTGAATGCGCTGGAGGGGTTTTTCGAATTCTAACAGACCGCCTATACCGAAGCCGTTCGCCCCGGTGGCGGCTGCTGTGACTGTATCGCTCATGTTAAGATCGCTCAAAGTCGATGAAGTTTAGATTCAGGCCAACCGGCTGCCGAAAAGCAGGATTGGCTGGTTCGATACGATCCTGTAGCGTCGGTACGCCCGCGCCGGAAACGACCGCTTCGCCGTATTAGCGAATTTTAGACCTCTGCTGGTTCAAAACGACGACTGATCGCAAGATCGTTCCGAACCCCTCAGTTTATGCTCTCTCCAAAACTTCCACTAGACTACCGCAACAATTCCCTACGGCAAGTTTATTCGGTTCTCACGCCCAAACTACGCCACGTCATTTTATCCAGTATCACTGCATGGACCGCTGTAAATGATTGTTAAATAGGATTTTAGCGATCAAAGCTTCTGTCGAAAATCGTCAGACGTTCGCAAAGGAATGCTCCATCAACTGAGACTATAAGAGCACGACTGGGCAACTGCCTTCACGGACTTCAGCCACCGGAAGCCGCAATGGCAAGATGCAAAAACTCCAGTCGATCTTTTCACTGGTTGGAGTCAGCGTTGCTGTCTTCCTCCGGCTGAGGAAGATTCGATCCGTCTGCATGAAAAATGACGCCAATGACTTTTATATGAGGCGAGAAGTCAAAATACCACTCATCCGCCCAGGTGCGCATGATGTCGGTCCCGATGATCATGTCCGGCAGTCCTTGCGTATCAAACAAACCGACGGTCGCTCGAACCGTACCGAGATTTTCGTGCGTAATATTCACTTCGATACGATCGGGGGTTAGCGGTCGGGCGTTTCCGACAAGGCCACGCTTAACCACCGATACGTTTGCGCCGGTATCAAGCAAAGCAGTAATGACCTCGGTTCCATCCTCTCCTTCGATTTCAACTTCAATGAAAGAGCTGTCGAAATCAGGCAATTGGGCGGGTGGCTCCTCAAAGCCGAAATAGGTGTCCGCAATAGGAAGCCCCAAATGGAATCGCGCTTCGCGGGTCGGAAAATCCAGCCCCAGGACAATACCGGTGCGGCGAAAAAAGTGGTATCCAAGTCCATTACAGTTGCAGGCGGATAAACCGACAATCGCGCCGGGTGATACGGTGTTGTACCCGTCCACCGCATAGCGGAATGGCTCCGTCAGTGACAATTGCTCCTTACCACCAAAGGCGAGAACTTCGACTTTATCCACGACATTCAGGCCGAAAGTCTCCCGCAGTAGCACTTCGTACCCACCGCCGGTATCCACGTAGGCCTCCCCCACCGATTCGCCGTTCACTTCCAGGGGAACACTCAACAAGACGAGTTGATCCGGATTGCGAAAGTCGACGCAACCAACCGCAAAAATCCCGCTTAGAACAATCAAAACGTAAAGCGAACGCACAGTCATGAATGATCTCCGTCGCCGAAATCGATGAGAGCAGCAGCCCCGTTGTCTTCTGGCGAATCGTAGGAAACGCACACTGTCCCCACCAGAGAAATATCGGACGCCAGGAATACGTTCCGATAATGTGTAGCATCCAGATCTTTCGATTGCACAGAGAAATGCCACATCCTATACGCTGCGAATCACTGAAACCACAATGACCGTTCACGAGTGAATCGGCGTCTAATCTCTCCCGACACCGGAGAAATCATGCATTTAGGTGCAACTCCGAGCCAGCCACTTTCACTTCATTTTTCGAACCGAAAGCATAATTCGACAATTTTACAATAGTATGTCTATAGTTTTCTGGAAGAGGGAGTTATGTGGCATCGGCACGAAGGTGATGCACCGCCGCCAATTCGACAGCGCCATGCACGGTCTATACGCAACGTAAACGGGTTTGTACCACGTTTCGCAGAGTTTCCATCGATCCTGCAGCAGTGTTATCCGATGCTCATAATGGGCATTCGCACGAACCATTCAAACCGTTATCTGCGCGCTGGAGCAGGCTCTAGCCAGGTGAAGCGTCCGCACCGTGTTTTGTACTGCTGGAAAGTCGACATCGAACGCTACGTTTTAAATTGAACCTGTTATAAATCGACCACGGAGAGTTTGCTCGGAGGAGTTGGATGAAAGCACAAATTCATGTACTCGCGCTGGTGGTTTTAGGGTTCGGATTGCTGCAAAGTACGGCAAATGACCTGCCACCCATCGGTCAACTCAGTCCCACTGCGCTGTACTTAAACGCTGAGACACTCGACACGAACCGTGAAATCGACTTGCTGGACAACGCCAATTTCGCGGTTCAGCCGAATATCTACTACGTCGTTCAATTGGATGGCCCAATCACTTCTCAGCGACGCGATTTATTAAGCCAGGCAAACATAGTGCTTTTGCAATATGTACCGCAGCATGCGTACATCGTGCAACTTGATGATCAAAGCGCTCAGGCGCTTTCGCAGTTTTCGTTCGTGCGATGGCTGGGCGAGTTTCGCGATGAATGGAAAGTCGAGCCAAACCTCGCTCATTTTGCACAGATGGGACCACAGGCGGTGCCATTGAATGTCAACGAAGAGTACCGCACTCAACTTGTCGCTCGTGGGGAATTCCTGGCGACCATCGCACTGTTCCCCGGCGAATCCGCCGAAGAGGTTGCCGGCGAACTGCAGGCACTCGGATACACGGTGACCGGCTCAACCATGCTTGGCAACCGCGCGTTACTCAATGTCGAAATGCCGCTTGCCGGAGTAAACGAAGTCAAGACCGTGGTCGCGGTCCAGTACATCGAAGAGGCGCCGCATGGCACATTGCGAAACGACACCACGCACTGGATTTTGCAGAGCAACATTGCAAATGCCGACCCGATTTGGGACCGTGGGCTACACGGCGAAAATCAAATCGGCCAAATCATCGATGGGCGATTGGACGAAACACACTGCGCTTTCATCGATACCGAGCCGATCGGCGACACGCACCGTAAGATCATTGCGTACGACGGCGATGTGAACGGCTTTCCGAGCAACCACGGTACGCACACTTCGACGACAATGCTGGGCAAGCAGGTCGGCGGCGACTCGCGCGACGGCATGGCTTATGAAGCCCGCTTGGTATTTACCGATTACAGCCCGATTTCCATAAGCAGCCCGACGAGTCTTAACGAAGCTCTCATCGCCGCCTACGACAACGGTGCCCGCGTGCATTCCAACAGTTGGGGGGCGGATTTCAGAACCGACTACAACAACTGGTCGATGCAGGTGGACTGGTTCACCTATGAGCATGAAACGTCGATGGTCGCTTTTGCCATCACTAATCGCAGTGCACTCTACACACCGGAAAATGCGAAGAACGTCCTCGCCGTCGGTGCCAGTCGCGACGCTCCCAATCAAAATCAGCACTGCTCGGGCGGCATTGGTCCCACCCAGGATGGCCGGCGCAAGCCGGAGATTTACGCGCCTGGTTGTTCCACGCTTTCCGCTCGCACGGGTTCCTGCAATTACGGCGCATCGACGGGCACCTCCATGGCTTGCCCGGCCGTGTCGGGCATGGCGCTTCTTGCGCGACAGTATTTTGATGAAGGCTGGTATCCGGCCGGTGTGCCCAGTCAGAATCAGCGTTTCGAGCCCAGTGGCGCATTGCTGCGCGGTGTACTCATAAACGCCTCCGTGGATATGACCGACATCGCCGGCTATCCGTCGGATCTCGAGGGCTGGGGGCGCCTCGTGTTGGACAGCGCTCTTTACTTCGCCGGAGATGCGCGTCGACTCTACGTGGATGATGTGTTCAACGCGGCCGGGCTCAGCACGGGCGAAGGGGCTGCCTATTACGTGGACGTCGTCAACAGCTTCGAGCCGCTTCGCATCACCTTATCCTGGACCGACCCACCGGCCGCCGTGGGCACGTTTTTCGTCGCCATTAACAACCTGGACCTCACCGT
>JANQHN010000229.1 GCA_028282665.1 Phycisphaerae bacterium
CTGCTCACACCTTCCTCCTGGACACGCTACATCCGACTAAAAAATTTTTCCGAAGCACTCGAAGTGTTATTGGAGGACAAAGGCGCGATTCTAGTTACCGGTCACTACGGACAATTCGAGATGACCGGCTACCTGTTTGGCTGCCTGGGATTTGATGTCGCCGCGGTCATGCGGCCGCTGGACAACGTCTACTTGAATCGTTACGTCGTTCGTTCTCGTAAATCACATGGCCTGGAGTTGCTGGACAAACACGGAGCCATGGGGCGGGCTACCAGTATCATACTCGACGGCAGACCGCTGGCGTTCATTGCCGATCAGGACGCGGGACCGAAGGGTTTGTTCGTCAACTTCTTCGGACAACCCGCCTCCACGTACAAGTCCATTGGACTACTCGCCATGCGAACCAACCGCCCCATCATCGTCGGCTACGCACGCCGTGTGAACGATAACTTCAGCTACGAAGTCGGTGCGACTCGTATCATCTATCCGCAGGAGTGGGCGAATCAGGATCAACCGCTCCGCTGGATTACGCAGGCGTACACCAAGGCGATTGAGGTTGCGATTCGCGAAGAACCCTCACAATACCTGTGGATCCACCGCCGCTGGAAGTCTAAACCGGGTATGCGAAAAAACAGAAAGAAAGAAAAATCTGATTCGTTGTCGTAGTCATGGTAACACCCCAGGCTTCCATCCGGATCACCGCCTGATACTGCATCGTCTCGAAGCAACTCTGCAGTTGTCGTGCATGAATTCCATTCCTGCCTCTGCGGCCATAACCCTGTTCGGTCCGCCCACATTTTCAAACAGAGCTCCGGCGATCCGGAAGGCCTACTCCGATCACTGGACGGTGATGGAGATGGAGAAGCGATCGCAGATACGGGCGTGTTTGAGTTCAATCGCCAAGTGCCATCGATTGCGCTAATCACAACAAGTCGATCTTTCTCGCTCAAGTAGAGAGTGACAATCCAGCGGAGCAGTCGCTGTTCATTCGAAACTGCGGAGGTGGCGTATTTTCTGGGAGATCGCAGGTATTCCGGCTTGGCTGCTTGTTTCGCCCACCTCAGGAGAAGTGGAGAGTGGAGGAGAGGAAATGGTAACGCTCAGTGTAGACATCGACGATCTGCCCGGAGATAAACACGTCGCCCATCTCCACGTGAAAGCTCTAGGCACATTCAACTCGCCGCGCAATTTGATTGTGACTCTGCCTTTGGGAGCCGTCATGCCTGTGCCCACAGAATGTGGGGCCGTGAAATCGCAATCTCAATCTGCATGACAAAGCCCATCACGGTGCGAACCACGTTTACTTCGCTGCCTGTAGCGCAGATCCGGAAGGTCTGTCGATGCCGACCGACAGGTTGCCCCGCGTTCGACTTTGATGTCGACGGCGACGTAAACTTGATGGACTTCGCCGGCCTGCAGGTGATACTCGGTGAGAACTGATCGGCGACGCATCATGCTCTCGAACAATCCTGTGTTCCGGATTGGTACAAGATGGCTGCCAGAGCGTGAACCATAAACAACGCACCCGAAAACACTGCGGCAGGGCCGAGTTTCAGGGACCTTTTTGAACCACGCCGCTCTGGATTCGAACCAGAAACCTTCGGTTCCGTAGACCGATGCTCTATCCAATTGAGCTAGCGGCGCATCTATCCTGTATAGCTGGCAAAGGCATCAACAACACAACAAAGGGTTGCTCACGGCATCTTCATGGTGATTCCAGCACAGCACGGTATTGTAACGCAACCTCACCCACGGACAAGCCCATTGGGCAACCGGACACCCAAAGCCTCGAATAAACGCAGCACCAGCTGTTTGGTCAGGCAACGGATGATGTTAGGGTGTTTTTGTCGGAGGCGGGACGTTCCTGGGTTGGAGTATCGCCATCTGCTGCCCGATCGGAATCCACTCGCCGAATCCCGGATATATGATAGCCGCCCGAAAATCTAATTTACCAAGTTCCTCGATAGCCATCCGCGATGTGTAACAATACTTGCGACTTCCTGACGGAGTCAGGTAGAAGCCCTTCGTTTTGACATACATCATCGGATATATGTCACCTTTGGCCATCTTTTTGAGTATCGTAAGACGCCTGCGTCTATCCGGCTTGTCGCGCCACGAACGATGACTCACCGCCATAGCAAAGAAATAACTATCCGGCAATGACCGCTTCAGGGTTCGTACGAGTCGCGTAGTGCTCGCCTCGCGATTCGGCATATTCTTGGTGTCGTTTAAAATGTCAGGCAAGTAAAACCAAACCGTCAAACCGCTCTCTCGCAAAGGCTCGAGGGAATCGTACAGTTTATCGAAATCGATTGTCGCCTCACCACAGTGAAAACGCCAAAGCGCGCCCTCGTTCTCGAGTACCACGACGTTTGTTTGGGTCACGGAAGCAATGTATTTACATTCATCCGCAATTTTTCGCCAACTCGCCGCATCAGCGTAGTCGTACGGCTGCTTGCTTACTTTCCCGCCACCCGGAATGATCGATGTCTTCACGCCGCCCACAATGTGCATGCAATCGGGTTTGTGCTCTTCCAGGTAGGGATACAAATGGCGGGATTGCCCGACGCGCGACGTAACGATAACTGTGTCCGTCACTTTGGACCAGTCGGTAAGCCCCTTGACGCATATTTCTCTAGTCGTGTTATCTGGAGTTGCGCCGATCGTACCGCTAACTAGTTTTAACGCATTAGCCAATGGCGCATTGACCTCAACCCAGGGAATCAGCTTGCAATCGATATCCGGCAAGGACAGTCGAGAACTTGGCTCGACGCCGTGTTTTTGCTCATTATCCGCAAATCCAAGCGAACCGATCGTTTCACTTTCCGACCAAGCCAGTATTGCAAAACCACATACACCGATTACATACACGGCAACAATCCAGCCCAAACGATTGTTTATACGACCCGTGTAGTTTGGATCTGGTTTTCCGATCTGTTTCCAGTATGGACTACCGATTTTCCCGGCGTGTTCTTTAGACATGCCTGGGCTCCCTCCCGCCATTTTCCCGTGAATCTCCACAGACAATCAGTAGTCTATACCCTCAAACGCGATCTGCTCGTATTCTTCACCAACCGGTAGCCAGTTAATGGTTCCAGGATACACGACAAACACTGATTGGCTATCAAATTCGTTCATCTGCTGAATCGACTCCAACGGTGTGTAGCAACGCTTGTCGAAATTCGTGTAATGGATGTACCCATCCTGCGTTACAAAGAACTGATCGAACAACGGTATGTCCCCCACAAGTTGCCATGTATGCGCACGGTTCTCCACGACCCAATCCGAATTTTCCCAAAAGTACCAAGCAACACCATTGCCGATTTTCGCACCGGCGTCGATCGTGTTGTACCAAGTCGTCACGAACGGCAGGCTCCTGGAGTACATCTCGGTGCCCGTTTCACCCAGCAGGGTGGGCAATGAACTCCACACCTCAATCCCGCGAGAATTGAAGCCCTCCAGCACAACCTCCAATTCGGCAAGATCGATTGTGCATTCTTCGTCACAGTTGTTTTGAGCATGATAACGCCAAAGTGTTCCTTCGTTTTCCATCACGATGATCGGCTCGCCAGTCGCAGCGACGATCTCCTCCGCCCTGCTGTACAGGTAATTCCAACCTGCCCGCTCTTCAACACTACCCATGTATGTAAAATTATAAGGACCGGTCGCGTATCTGGTGCAGCCTATCAGCGCTGGAGCGGGTTTGAAACCACCGATGATGCGCATGCCCTCAGGTTTGTTCTCCATCAAATAGGGATAAATATGCTGCCAGTTATAATACATCGTCGTCACAATCACAGTGTCGGTCACAGCGGCATAATGCTCAAGACCCGCCAACGTATGTTCTGCGAAAGTCGTGCCAGGTTCAACGCCAATCGCATTAGGATGAACCTCAAGAACTTCTGCAGTCGGTGCGTTGCACTCAAGCCAAGGAATAATTTTGGGAGACACGCGAACCGAAACTGTGCTTGGTAGAGATTCTTCATGACTGTCCGACGTCACATAAGTGAACGAATCCTCCCCTTTGAAGCCCCGGTTTGGTGTATACCGAAAGCGCGCGCGGGTGGCATCCACCTGTTCGATAAACTGCACGGTACCGTTCGTCGGCTGTTGTTTGATCACGAACTCCAAAGGCTGATCATCAGCGTCGCTACCCTCGAGCAAAACTACCTTGGATGTTTCACCAAACGTCCGAAAGGCCTTATCCAATGCGGTCGGGATTACATTGTCCACTTCTCTTTCGGTTATTTGAATGCTTATTGCCTCATCCCCGGAATAAAGTTCTCCATCATAAGCGCGAAACACCACCGAATCCGAACCCACGTACTCATCTTCAGGCGTGTACGTCGCCGTCGCGAAGGATCCCGCAAAGACGGTAAGGTTGGAAAGTGTTCCGTGCGCCGGTTCGTCACGAACCTCGAACTCGAGCGGATCTTCATCCAGATCTTCTGCGTCAAATAGAATAACGATCGCTTCGCCACTATTCGTGGTGTATTCCGCGTTAATAGCAACAGGCGCATGATTGACTGTCGGATCTTCAGCAGGTCCCACGGGATCATCGGTGGCACCATCCCGCTGGATGGGAAAAATGCGCACCTGATCACTCGACACTTGATCCCCAGACGACACCGTCAACTCGAACACCAACCGCTCATTTTTATCAAGTGTGGGCATAATGAAGCTGGCTTGCGACTGCTCCGCGCCACGCAGTGCAACGGTTTGACCTTCCGTCTGCTGCCAAACGTAGGTCAGATTATCACCGCGACTGTTTTCGCCATCCAACGCAACTGCCTCACCTTCCTCCGCGGATTGATCGGGACCGGCATCCGCAATGATTGTGCCACCCGCTGGCTGATCATCTTGATTTTGGTTCTCCCCTTGCGTAGATAGAACGATCGCTCCGCCCGTTTCGGCAAAGGTCAGCAACAATCCGTGAGAAGAACTTGTGCCGTCGTTCCATAAGATATCAACAACCGCCTGGTATTGGTCCACACGCACGTAAGTGTGCTCAGGCGCGGGAATCGTCGCCATACTCCCATCGCCAAAGAACCATTCAAGCTTAACTGGACTTTTGTCGTCGCCGTCGACATCCACGCCGAACTGAACGGTCAACGGATCACAACAGAACACGGAGTGTGCGTAGACTTCCACACCACTCTCTTCACCTCCAACATCCACAGGCCCGACCGGCTCGCTTGGCTCATCAGAACCATCCGGTTCATCAATGATTGTTGATGGTAGCGTAGAGTCGTTGTTGCTCGGCTCCTGCGTGGTAAGGACCGTCGTACCACAACCGACGACAGTTCCAATCGCACCGCCAATCAGACAGACAATAAGGCCCCATACGCTAACAGACGGTGAACTCGCGCATTTCGCGCTAGTAAGATTACGGTGCATGAGAAAGCCATCCATTCGTGGCTAACACTGCTTGCAACCGCAACCTCTTGGGCGGCATCTTCAAAGCCTGCAGTAGCCTGTACTCGCACTGTGAGTCAAAATATTCGCACGTCCAGGTTGTGACGCCGATTACACCCACGAAAAGTAGTGTGTCACCGTACCGAACGGCAGCGAAACGGGTACGAAAAACTACCAAGCAAAAGGTCTGGGGACCTCTCACTCTACATAGTTAACCCATTCCCACTATCCCACCTCTTTTGACTAGCGTAAGATATGAAAAACTGGCGGGCAAAGCTCGCACGAAAAGTCCAGTAATATCGTTTCGAAATGTCCGAAAACGCCTTCAGCGCTCAAAGCAAGATGCACTACGATTGCAATGAATCAAAGTTGGGCATCGTTGGAATGGCGCAATTGTCCAATCGTGCCTGTTTTGTCGTCAATTTAGAAGAGAGGATAGATAAACGGCGCAAGCGGTGACGATTGTGCGAACACCATCAGGAGCGCGACTAACAGCAGCACTGCAATCAACGGCACGAGCCACCACTTCTTCTCGTGCTTGATAAAAAGCCAGAATTCTTTGATCAGCGATTGCTTGGCCATAGTCTACTCCCTTACTTGGCCTACCTGACCGTCCGATACGGAACGCAAAAATCAGTATTGTTATCCGGCCTTGATGAGCGAACTCGATTCCAGTTCCACACTACGACGCATCCCCGCGTCGAAATCCACCCGCCCCGGTTTCTGGGTCAACACGAAATCGCCCATAACCAACGCATCGATTCCGGTGTTCACAAACGTGTCGTATGCGTCACGCGGCGTACAAACGATCGGTTCGCCTCGTACGTTGAATGACGTGTTGATCACAACCGGCACGCCGGTAAGCTCATGGAACTTCTTCACCAATCGATAGTATCGCCCGTTCACCTCATCCGTAACTGTTTGCACACGCCCCGTGCCGTCCTCGTGCGTGGTCGCGGGGATCACTTCACGCTTATCTGCGCGCACCTTGGGAACAAGCAACATAAACGGCATATCCATGTCCTTGGGCGCTTCGAAGTACTCATGCACGAATTCGCGCAGAATGCAGGGCGCAAAAGGTCTGAACGGTTCGCGAAATTTTACCTTGGCGTTGATCGTATCCTTCATCTTGGGATCGCGGGCGTCTGCGATCAAAGAACGAGAACCCAACGCACGCGGACCAAACTCAAGCCTGCCCTGATACCACGCCACGACCTTGCCGTCCGCAATTAGACCGGCCGCTCTGTTTAGCAGGTCATCTTCATTAGGAAAATGATCGTAGTTTAAACCCGACTCGTCGAGCACCTCACGCATTGATTCTTCATCGAACTCCGGTCCCCACAAAGCGTGGTCCATTCGGAAGACGCGGCGATTCTTCAATATGGTGTTATAAACGTAAAACGCTGCCCCTAGCGCTCCTCCCGAATCACCCGCTGCCGGTTGAATGAAAACATTCTTAAACGCAGTTTCCTGAAGCATGCGCCAGTTAGCCACACAGTTAAGCCCCACGCCACCGCCCAAACACAGGCTGTCCATGCCCGTTTCACGCTGAACGTGATTAGCCATCGTAACCATAATGTCTTCCACGACTTTTTGGCCCGAGTGGGCAATATCACGGTGGAAATCGGTCAGTTCTTCCTCAGAACCACATTGAGGTCTGCCAAAGTGGCGCTCCCACTTTCGGTTAAACATTCGCGTCGTGGAATGCGTGTGGGCAAAGTATTTCAAATTCAACCGGATGCTGCCGTCTTCCTTAATGTCCACGATTTCCCGAAACTTGTCGACGTAGGTCGGCTTACCATAAGGCGCGAGCCCCATCACCTTCCATTCCGCGTCGTTCACGCGGAATCCCAAGTACGCCGTGATCGCACTGAACAACAAGCCGACCGAGTGCGGGAAGCGCAATTCCTTCTTGATCTCGATT
>JANQHN010000286.1 GCA_028282665.1 Phycisphaerae bacterium
CGCCATATTCGCTGTAATCGTGTCGATTCCGGACTCGCTCCAATGCGCCGTGGAACCGCTCACGCAACTTCGGAGCCTCATCATCGAACTCGACGGCAATCGTACGAAAAAGGCCCTCGGCCAGCCCCTCGACAAACTTCAGCACGATATTACCCACAAAGCCGTCGCAAATCGCCACATCACACTTGCCCTCGAAAAGCTCCCGTCCCTCCACATTGCCCACAAAACGCACCGCATTCGATTGGTTCAGCAATTCATGCGTGGACCGGACCAATCCAGTTCCCTTGGTTCGTTCTTCACCAATCGAAAGCAGCGCAACACGCGGACTCTCAATCCCGATTACCCGCTCCGCGTACGCGCTGGCCATGACCGCGTACTCGAACAAGTGACGAGGTCTGGCAGCAATGTTCGAACCTACATCACACAGCACAAATGGCCCATGAAACGACGGAATGGTCACGGCAATACCGGGTCTACTGACAGGGGGCAGCGGTTTAAGCAGTAAGTGGGCTGCGGCAGCGCACGCACCCGTATTTCCTGCACTAAGCACTGCATCCACCTCACCGGTAGCGGCGAGAGACACCATTCGCACAAGTGACGAATCCTTCTTGCTCTTGAGGGCTTCCACTGGAGAATCGCCCATGTCAATGGTCTGGCTGGCATGGACAATCGAAACGAACTGAGTATCAACTTTGGAAAATGCGAGTTCTTGGGCGATGCGCGCTTCGTCGCCGACGAAAACCAAATGGATGTCAGACTCGTCCGTAAGCGACCGGACCGCTCCCCGCACGATCGCCGAGGGGGCGTGATCGCCTCCCATCGCGTCAACCGCTACGCGGACAGCCATTTACTCCTCGTCTTCTTCCCGCGGGAGGACCAGCTTGGCGCTTACGTATCCACAGGTGCTGCACGAAGCATGAGGAAGTTTCATGTTGCCGCAGTTAGGACACGCGACGAGGTTGACCTTCTTTAGGGCATGATGTGACCGACGTGTTCGGGTACGGCACTTCGATTTCTTCTTAACTGGAAGCATACTACTTCACCACATTTCTAAATTCGGATGCACACTGTATTTACAATAGTACCCTTCCCCGTGCGCCACGCACGAGGAAGCTCACCAGATTAAGCCCCCATTTCACCGCTGTCAATACAAAAGATAACGATGGCGAAATTTTCACTGTATTAATTACGTCTTCAATGCAAAATTGTTGAGTTTCCCCTTGAAGAATTTTGCCGAATTTAACTCGTCCGAATTCTCTTTTCATTCTCGCAAGCAGATTTGATCCGCATGCCACAAGCTAGACCTGGTTTACACTGGACAGAACGTCGTATTGCAAAGAAAAATGGGTATGCCGGAAACCATAGCAATCAAATGGCTACGAACGACAGGCGTCGAATTTGAGGAACTACCATACGAGTTCACGCAGATCGGTGCGGACCATGCCGCCCGGGCAGTGAACAAACCACTGGAAATGGTCTGCAAAACGTTAATTGTGGAAGCAAGCGGCAAGCATTACTACGTCGCGATCGTGCCGGGCGACCAACGTTTCAATCCCAAGCTTATGGCTCAGGTCATTGGAGCAAAGCAGGCGGACATCGCCGATACCAGATTGGCCGAGAAAATCACAGGTTATCAGGTGGGCGGCATTTCCCCTTTTGCGACGCGACGCAAATTGCCTGTCATCATCGAAGAATCGCTTCTTGCGCTGGAGCGAATTATCGTCAATGCCGGGCGACGGGGATTACTGGTCGAACTAAATACTGAAGACCTGATACGTCTTTTGAAAGCGAGCCCAGGCGCCATTTGCAGATAATACCGACAGAGACGCCCGATCGATAGTGGGGCGGGCTCGACTAGATGCCGAACACCCGCCCCAGGGGGAGGAAATCTCACTGAAGATTCGATTCCTTACGGACAAGGACCGAAATTGTTCTTCACAACACCCACATCGCCAGGACCAATCGCGCCGTTCTCATCCAGATCGAACATAGCACACGCGGGCTCATTGATGTCGCAACCGAAGTTATTCTTCACCACGCCAACATCGCCCGGCCCTATTGCACCGTTTCCGTCAAAGTCATATGGACACGGTTCGGTCATATCCCAGGGAGCGGTCCAGGCCGCGCCGCTTGTCGAGTTGCTCTCGGGGAACGGATGAGTCATAAACTCCCACTCACCGCCCGGTCCCTGGGACAGATCGTAGACAAGCATGGGAACCTCGTCTCCGTACACGCTCACGACATACACCTTGTTATCGCCACAAGCCATACCGCGACCGGCGGCATTGGACACGGAAGGACGATTCGCAATATGCGTCATTGTCCCGGCGTGAACATCGATTGCATACAGCCCCGATGGTGAACCGTATTCGGTGTAGCCATAAAGCAGACCGTCCGCCTGGTTGTAGTCCAAAGCAAAGAACCGATAGCTGCCGGTGGCTAGCGCCAACACCATTTCGCCTGTTGTCGGATTGACTCGATAAATGCCCAGCGGGCTACCAAAATTCGAATATGCGTACAACACTTCGCCCGTGTACGCCAAACCACTTACCTCTTTTTCCAGTTGGCAAAGCTGAATGGCTGGTCCGAAGATGGGCGCGACATACAGTTTACTCGAAAATCCCCCGTTGGCGATAAACACGCCGCCGTCGGGTCGACCGGCAGCTCCACTGACCGCCTCAACGAACCCGTTTTCCCAAGTCGTTGTGGGATATCCGGACAGGTCACTAGTCCGCGTGGGAAGACTGCCGTACTCTACGCCGGCAAACAGCGGCCTGGTCGGCACGCCTGGCTGCACTCCTTCATCCTCTTCCAGAACCAAATCATCGTAATACACTTTGGCGTTATGCGGTCCGTACAAATTGACGTTTCCGATGGCGAGTTGTCCCACCGACCCGGTAATCCAATCGCCACTGACGAGCACTTGCCCATTGTAATACTGGGTAATTGTTCCAAGCCCGCCGCTGATATCGATCTCCAATCGAAGTTCTACCCACTGGTCGTAGATGATCGGCAGTGAATTCTCGGCGTTTGGATCACGCAATTGATCATGCAACTGACCGGTTGTGGGATTGAACTGAATCTCAACGGTCCAGAAATACGGTCCGCCATGCTCGTAGTAGCTATTGACTACGAAGAATGTCGTCGCGTCCAGTTGGGACGGAATGTACTGCCAGGCCGTTAAAGTCCACTGCCCGCCATCGATGCCAGTAAACGGGTGAACCGCGTCCACCTGGGAAACTTCAACCGAGTTGGGTTCGCTTCGATAACGAGCTGCAGTGACTGTCGCGGCATTGGCGGGGTTGTCATCCCAGCCGCTCCAGCCGCCGACATTGTAAAGCAGCGTACCATCAGCATACGTGTCAAAGTCTTCTTCCCAATTCGTACCCGGCGGTGGATCATCGGAACACGGCGACGGGAAGCACATTGAGTCATCCCCTTTGTAGGTGCCGCCATTGCCCAGGCAGAAGCTCTCGGTTACCTCAAGACAGCCGTTCGTAAAAAAGCAGCACGCTCCGGTAACAGGAACCGGGCAAGGATTGGGATCGCAAACGGTGTCATCACCCTGATACACGCCGCCGATCATTGTGCAACTGGCCGGCAACATCACTTCACACACACCATCACTGCAGCAGGCGCCCGTAGGAGGCGGGGGGCCATCTTCCGAAAACGACGCACCTGTCAACGTGATCGTATACGCACCGTTTCCGCCTGAACTGCCGGCCCAGCCAGCCAACGCGCCCGCCGCGCCGGGACCGTCTGGCGCACGTTCCTCGCCGTAAGGTGTATCCATCCAGAGGTCTTCAGCTAGATCGTTCTGTGGATCATAGTCAAAGGCAGTCATTGCGATGTAATAAAGACCGGTCGCCGTGACGAACTGCGCCGTGATGGAAGATTGCGCGCCGCAACCATCCTCGGACATCGAAATGCCGTAGCCGTTCTCGTCAAATAAATACAAGGTGCTGTCAATGCTCGTACCACCGCATGTTTGCGCCGAAAAATTCTCCGCATCGGTCACGATAATGGCATAAAGATCCACATCTGTGCCATCTGTCAGGGTACCGGAGATGCTCGTGATCTCCCCCGGCCCGGTCGTCGCTTGTCCCGGCAATAGAGCTGGCGCGTCCCCATCCTCCGACCACGATTGGCCAAGCGCTACTCCGCAACAGGCGGCGAAGGCCATCGCAAGCATAATATTTTTCCGCATAATTTTCTCCCTTCTTAGCAATAAAAGACGAATTCTCACTTATGTGAGACGTGATGCAATTGACATCGACACAAAGGTCGAATAAGTGCGCAGCACAACCAGGCCTATGCGACCATCCAACACACGTAAACAAGCGGCAAAGACTTAATATTTATTTTATCCCTCAACCCGTACCGGAGAGGAGAGAATCCAAGGAACGATTCTTTGCGATCTGACTTCACAATCCAGCAGCGGATTGAATAAGCAGCACAACGAGTGCGCACACACAGGCGGCTTGGCAACTAAATAGAAGGCGATAAAGACCCCAAATCGGCACGTCAACCGGAGACTGACTAATTTGGTCGTCGTAAGTGTTGAGCGTGTTATTGTGCCACACAATCGCCTCTTTCCCTAGGCCGGTAGATGGGAATGCCCATAGGCGGCAACACAGGCCTAATACTCCATTATACAAGGGAAAGGCAAAACGCTGCAAGTGGAATCACGAAAATAGAATTAGAAGTCCCACCGAAAACACAACAAAACCCGCAACACGTTTGAGCCACACATTGGCACTTCGGAGGTTTTGGGATTCAATAAGCCTCTGCGCAACTCCCATTGAAGTCCCTGCAACAATAATCAAGGCACAGTGCCCTAGGCTGTACGCTGTCAAAAGCGATCCTGTAAACATAACGCCTTTCGTACCGACAAATGAAAGCAATACCACAAGAATCGGGCCCGCACACGGCAGGGAAATCACACCAAAAAGAGTGCCCAACATTAGCGCTCCGATCACACCGCGATACGAAGGTTTCATCCCAGGCGGCGTGGGGATATTAAGTTCTAATACACCAAGCAAATGCAAACCCATAAGCAAACAAACAATCGCCGCAATGTAACTCCATACTTGCTCAGGAACCAATGAGCTCAGGCCTACAGCAAACAAAAACAGCAAAAGAAACACGAACGTCAGACCAAGCGTGAAAACAAGCGACAAGAAAACAGCCCGCAAAACGGTTCGATTCTCCTGCTCGCCGGCCACGTACGCCATCATCAACGGCACCATGGTAATCACACACGGATTCGCAGCAGTAAGCAATCCACCCACAAGCGCAGCAAACGGCGCAAGCCACGGATTGGTTTTGATCGTTGCGACAAGATAGTCGTTAATCTGATCGAACATGCCGCCTCGCCAAAATCAACGGTTAGTCGTCGACACCAAGTTCTTTAAATTTGGCGACGATTTCTTCCTTGGAGAAAAATCCTTCATGACGCCACACCTCGACACCTTCAGCGTTATAAAAAATCTGCGTGGGAATCACCTTGATCGCGTAAAGCTGGTAGGCGCTTGGGCTTTTCTTCACATCTACGAACTCGATGCACGCTCTCCCCTTGTAATGCTCGCGAAGCTCGTCGATGATGGGAGCCATCTTTTTGCAGGACGCGCACACCGTCGAACCCAAATCCACCATACGCGGCAACTCAGCCGGCGCAAACCCATCCCCCCTATCCATCTCGCTTGCGTCGGCTAGCGCCGCATCATCGGAGGCACGCGAAGTCACGACCTCTTTTGATTTCGACATACGTATATAGCCTACTGCACCAACGAACAGGACAACGCCGGCAATAATGGCTGCATTCCTCATTGTCCACCTGCCTTGGAATTGTGAGTTTAACTTGCTTCTTCGAGCCACCTGGCGATTTGGTCCGGCTTGAGAACCTTTCCGCTGGCTTTGACCTGGCCGTCGATGCAAAGAGCCGGCGTAAGCAA
>JANQHN010000289.1 GCA_028282665.1 Phycisphaerae bacterium
CCAGGACGGGATTTTGAATCCCGCGCGTCTGCCGATTCCGCCACTCCGGCGCAGATCGTAAGCGGAGTAGCTTATCCGATTCCCTGGTTTGGGACAATATCTCGAAGTGAATGAACCGATCAGGTACGGGCTTTGGGGTTTATGGCATGCCTCTTCGTTTGAGATTTGGGGTGGGGGTGGTGTAGAATGGGTAAAGGGCGGGAGCGGTTTGGCTAATTGGTGGCCACGCCGCTAAAATACCTCTTCATACACGTTCTACATTTCAAAAGGACGGTGCTTCATGCCTTCTCACACCGCACTCAGCAAATTGGTCGAACGACAGATGCGTAATTGGGAGATCGCGCGGTCGCAACGGCTGGATGTTCCACACCAGGACAGGCCTCGCGTTGCGCCGTTTCTAGCACTGTCGCGAAGACCTGGCAGCAACGGTTCCGAGATCGCCCAACTGGTGGGCGAGCGGCTGAATTGGCCTGTCTTTGATCGCGAGATTCTCAACGGGATGGCCGGTGACGATGCTATTCGGCGGCAAATCTATGAATCGATGGATGAACGCGACCTTGGCTGGTTCGAGGAAATTTTGCGTGCGTTCATGCAAAAGGAATTCGAAAAGAATGACTATTTTACCAAGCTCACTCGTACTACGCTCTCGCTTGCGATGCAAGGGAGCGCCGTTTTCGTTGGGCGGGCGATCGATGTGATCTTGCCGCGCGAAATCGGCTTCCGCGTGCGGATAGTGGAGAATTGGGAGCATTGCGCTGTTCGCTATGCTGGCATGCACGACAAATCCATTGAACATGCGCGAAATGAAATTGAGTCGATGGAAGCAGACTTCGGCGAGTTCTTCAAGCGCCACTTCCATATGGAACCGACTGATCCCGTTCGCTTTGATTTGGTGATTAACACGGAGCGGTTCGAGGTCGAATCCACAGTTGACTTGATTATCGAAGCGATGCATTTGCGCGGTGTCATTTAGAGAGTCTCAACTCGGGCGGTTCGCAAAGAGACAATCATATGTCACTTTGATTCAAAAATTTTTGTAATGGAATAAACCACCTTTCATGCGCTGTTCTAGGATTAGGTTGCAGATGGCGTGGTAACGTGCAAACACGCAGAATCTTTTCTTCTAATCCCGTTGCGACAGGAGATGCTCGTCATGGCAAACCAGCGTGTGTTCACTAGTGGCGAGAAGTGCAAAGATGCGGGCCAATACGGTTTCATCTGTTACGAGGACGGGGCCAAAACTCCGGAGCCGCCGCTCAATTACCGTGAGATTTCTCTCAAAACGGGGGATACGTTTCCTGAAATCAAGGAAAGAAACCGATTGGGAAAATGGCGTCGCGTCTACCGTATTCTGAGCCTGGATGGCGGAGGTATAAAGGGCTTGTTCACTGCGACGTTGTTGGATCGCATTGTCGGAAAGTGGAAAGGTTTTCTTAAAAAGATCGATTTGGTCGCTGGGACTTCAACCGGAGGGATCATCGCGCTTGCATTGGCTCGCGGTGTTAGCCCGAAACGTTTAGTGCGACTTTATGAAGACCGAGGAAAGAACATCTTTGACGACAGTTGGCTGGATGATGTACTGGACTTGTTCACTGTTGTGGGCGCGGAGTACGACAACAAGAATCTGGCCAAAGAATTGAAGAGTGTATTGGGCGACAGGACCACGCTTGCTGACTTGGGCAAGCATGTTGTGATTCCCTCATTTGACCTGGACAATGAAGCGAAAAGCAAGAAGCGGCGAATGTGGAAGCCCAAGTTCTTTCATAATTTTTCAGGCGGAGATTCAGACGGCGATGAATTGGCGATGGACGTTGCTCTAGCGACGAGCGCCGCGCCAACCTATTTCCCTGCGCACAACGGCTATATCGACGGTGGTGTGGTGGCAAACAACCCCGCGATGGCGGCCCTCGCGCAGGCGCTTGACCCTAAAACCGGCGATCAGCAATTGGTCGACATTAGGCTCCTGTCTATCGGTACGGGTACGAACACGACTTACATTGACAAGAAAGATCTGAATTGGGGATACGCACAGTGGGTTAAGCCGCTCGTGGAATTGATGATTGACGGCAATATGGGTGTGGCGGATTTCCAGTGTCGCCAATTGCTGGGTGAACGGTACCATCGCTTGGACATGGTTCTCCCCCAGCGGATCAAAATGGATGATCCGTCTAAGGTGAGGGTGATCAAAGAATACGCGGCGAGGTTGAGTTTCGTGAAGAAAACGAACTCAAATCGGTATTCGCTGGTAACGTGGATGACCAAATACGGTTAATTGAGTAAGGCGCCAGGTTTACATTACGGCTTGCAGTAGGGGTGCGTTCATTGGGGCGCACTAACACACACATCCTAATTTCTGTTTTCATTGGATGAATGAGCTAGGGTGGAGAGGCGTTCAGTACGTGAGTGACAGTTCAAGAAAGAGGTGTGTTTACAAGTCACAAGGCCAGTCGTGGGGAGCTTCGCCTTTGAAACGATTAGTTGGCGTTTTAACGCTAATTGCTACGCCATCGCCTATCGGCAGCCACACGGTTTGCATATCCGGCCTGCCCTGCAACGCTTCGTTGTAAAGTTGCAATGCATACTGATAGCGTTTCGCCTTGCCGGGGAGTGACATTACTGGGAAAAGTACGTCGTCGGTGATGAGTAAACCATTCATTTCAAGAAGTTCGATTAGGCGGGGAAGCATGCGCAAGTAATCGTCTTTGGTTCCATCTTGAAGGATCAGGCCGAAATGTGGCGGCACACCTTCCAGAACCAAATTGGCGTCGTTGACGATGACGTCGATAATGTCGCTTAGGCCAGCTTCCTTGATGTTATTGCGTGCAGCGTGGGCGAGTCTCGGGTCGATCTCGACGGTTGTCAACTTTCCACCAACCTGCCTGAGCGCCTTGCCCATAGCGATGGCGGAATATCCGGCCGAGGTGCCGATTTCCAGCACGTTGCGGGGTTTGGTGGCGAGGATGAGTACATCGACCAGTTGGGCGACGGTTGGGCCAATTGACGGTTGAGCGGGTACGTCTTCAGGCAAAAGCCCCTCCTGTTGGAGCCTGCGGATGTAATCCGGCAATAGCCCCTCAATGTATTGATGGGCCCGTTCGAAGTCGTAGGTAGGTCGGTCGGTCGTCATGAAGTTTCAGCCGTACTTTTCATGGTTGGCGATATTAGGTACATAACCAGCGTCAAATCCGTCGACTCACCTATATGTTACTGCCTGCGCGACTACAAACCAATAGATCGGCGTTGTGTTCTGGCTATCCGGTTTCGGTTTTGCTAGAGCAAGCTCTAGTCAGGTGTAGTGTCCGACACCGTGTTTTGTGCTGCTGGTAAGTCGACATTGAACGTTACGTTTGGATTGAAACTGCTATAGTGACCCAATTGTGGACATCCGTTACCGAGGTGAATCGGATCTTCGAAAGTTTAGGTGTGTATGGAATTGATTGTCCGAGAGAGCGTGTTGGTGAAGGCTTGGCCTGATGAGAGGGTGATTCCTGTTGAACCGGTGTCGAAATGGGAGGTGTTGTCGTGATGAAGCGAATTCTCGTTGGATTGGGCGGTACTGATTATACGCCTGCGGCGATCCGTTGGGCTGTGGAACTGGCGGAAGCGCATGAGGCTTCCTTGACGGGGATCACCGTAATCGACATGGCTCGCCTCGAGGATGTAGGGCCTGTGCCGCTTGGGGGATCGGGCGCTGCGGACCAACTTCGGGAGCACCGTATCTTGACGACGAAACAACGTGTGGAAGAGGCAATTGCTTCTTTTGAAGATACGTGTAAACGGGCGAACGTACGGTATGAAGTTCGAGAGGAAAAGGGCGATTCGTTTCAGTTGCTTTTTTCACAGGCGCATTATCACGACCTGATGATGTTTGGTGTGAAGAGCATTTTCGATCATGGGTTGCATGAGGATCCGGATGATCTGATCGGAGAATTGGTGAGTCGGGGCATAAGGCCTGTGATTGCGGTGTCGCGCGACTACCGACCGATTCGTAAGGTATTGATGACGTATAGCGGATCGATGGAATCGGCAAAAACGATCCGGCGGTTCGTACAGCTCAGGCCTTGGTCGGGCGTGGAACTGGATCTTTTAGTTTGTCACGGGGACGTGGGCGTTGCACGCGAACTGCTCGACGACATGTTGGCGTATTGCACCGCGCACGGACTCACACCGACGACTCACCATAGCACGAAGTCGGCGAACAGTTACGTGCTCGAACATGCGGAAGCGACGGACGCCGACTTAATCGTTTTGGGGAACAGTTCCCGGCGTTATTTGCTTCGGAGGATTCTTGGTGAAACGGTTTCGCACATTATCCAAAATGCCCACAGGCCCCTATTTTTATCTCAATAGGCAATTGATAGCCAGCCGGTTTTTGGGGTGACTGAGAGCGAAACAGTTACTCGTGGTTTCCCAGCCGGGACTATCGTTCAACGAAGCCTAAGATCTTCCATTTCGAACCTGACTAAAAGAGCGCAGGCCGTAATTGGGTTTTCGAAGAAAAGCTGGTAGTTCATTCCAGTAGTCGTGTACAGGAAGACTTCCCACGAACCGTCTGCCGGCTGGCGGATTCCCCAGGCAGGCGTCCATCGCTTGTCTTCAGTCCACCGAACCCAATCTTCGATCAGGGCCGGTTCATTTTCCAGTTCTTGCTCAATGTGTTCTTGCTTGATCCGGCGGAAGTGTTTTGACCATCTGCTATCTTGGAAAATTTTTCTGGGAGTGATGAGCGGATTAGCCTTGACCGTTCGCGGGAATCGGCAGATGTGCGATATGCAGGAGCGGGGATTGTCGTTTTTCATACACTGTTCCAGTATTTGCCGCAGGGATTGTTCTAAACGCCGATCATGGGTTTACCCAACAACCTATTTTTAAGAAGTCTGCCGGTGTGGCTTGCATTGACCTGAGCAATCTGTTCAGGGGTGCCCTCCGCTACGATTTCACCCCCGCCATCTCCACCTTCGGGTCCAAGGTCGATGACCCAGTCCGCCACTTTGACGACTTCGAGATTGTGTTCGATCACAATGATTGAATGGCCTCGATCGGCAAGTCGATAAAGTACGCCGAGCAATTTATGCACATCTGCAAAATGCAGGCCTGTGGTCGGTTCGTCCAGCAGGTACGCGGTGTGCCCTTCTGAACTTTTACCGAGTTCGGAGGCGAGTTTGACTCGCTGCGCTTCACCGCCGGATAGTGTGTTGGAGGATTGGCCGAGCGTGATGTACCCCAAGCCGACGTCTTTGAGCGCGCGAAGTCGTTGCTTGATATTCGCGAAATTGTCGAAGAACTCGGTCGCTTCCTCGACACGCATGGCGAGGACGTCGGCGATGTTCTTACCTCGATAGCGCACTTCGAGGGTTTCGCGGTTGAAGCGGAGTCCTTGGCAGGTATCACATTGAACATACACATCGGGCAGGAAGTGCATCTCGATTCGTTTGGTACCTTGGCCTTGGCAAGCTTCGCATCGCCCGCCCTTGACGTTGAAGCTGAAGCGGGTTGGTGCGTAACCGCGAATTTTGGACTCGCGGGTCTTAGCGTAGAGGTCGCGGATGAGGTTCATTACGCCAACGTAGGTTGCGGGGTTGCTGCGCGGCGTACGACCGATGGGAGATTGATCAATCTCGATGATCTTGTCGATGTACTGAATGCCGGTCATCGATTCGTAGGCGCCGGGACGCTTTCCCCCTTGTCGCAAATGACGCTTTATCGCACGCAGCAGGATGTGATTGATCAGTGTGCTTTTGCCGCTTCCCGAAACTCCTGTGACGCATACAAACAACCCCAGAGGAATTCGCACGTCGAGATGCTTGAGGTTATTTGCGGCGGCGCCTTTAATCTCGATCACTTGTTCCGGGTTGATGGGACGACGTTCTTCAGGAATCGCGATATCTCGATGCCCTTTGAGGTACTTCGCGGTGATGGAGTCTTCACAAGCGAGAACTTCGTTCAACATGCCCTCTGCAACAATCTGTCCACCGTGCGCCCCCGCGCCGGGTCCTACGTCGATGACGTGATCTGCGGTGGTGATAATCTGATCGTCGTGTTCGACGACAATGACCGTGTTGTCCATCTTGACGAGTTGGGCGAGCGTATCGGCGAGCCGCTTGCTGTCACGCGGGTGCAGGCCTACGGTGGGTTCGTCAAGCACGTAACAAACGCCGACAAGCCCGCTACCGATCTGCGTCGCGAGCCTTATGCGCTGTGCCTCGCCACCTGAAAGTGTGGCGCTGCCTCGATCGAGCGTTAAGTATTCGACGCCGACATCGCACATGAAACGCAGTCGTTCGGTAATCTCGCGGAGCAGGGGTTTGGCGATAGCTTCCTGCTCTCCGTTGAATGTAAGCCCTTCAAAAAATCGAAGCGCTCGATCAATGGTCATGCTGGTGATTTGCTGGACGTTGTGATCGCCCAGCGTGACCCACATCGCTTCAGGTTTCAGTCTTCCTCCTCTGCAGGATTCGCACGGCGCTTCGCTAAGAAATGCGTGGAGCTTCTGTTTCAGGTTTTCCGAATCAGTTTGCGACCAGCGTGCTTTGAGGTCAGGCAGTACGCCGGGGAAGGGCTTTTTGTTTTTTGATGTGCCGGTTTTCTCTTCTCCTTCCAGCAGCACGCGCTGGAGATTTTCGGGAATGTTTCGAAAAGGAATGTCCGGTAGGATGCGGAAATCTTCGCAGAACTGCTGGATGAGCTTGTTGTAGTGGGCGGTCAGGTTTTTGCCGAGCTTTCGCCAAGCGACGACGGCGCCTTTATCTAAGGATAGGTCGCGATTGGGCACGACGAGGTCGGAGTCGAATTCGATGGTGGTCCCCAGTCCGTTGCAGGTCGCGCACGCACCGTGAGGTGAGTTGAAGCTGAACAATCGCGGCGAGAGGTCCTCGATGCGCACGTCGCTGTGCTGTGGGCAGGCGAGGGCTGCGCTGTACCCTTCGTCTTCGTACCGGCCATCAATCTCGGCAGTGATGACCACGCCTCCGCCTGAGAGGTTCATGGCAGTTTCGATGCTGTCAGCCAACCGCTGCGTGATGCCTTTCTTGACAATGAGTCGATCGACCACAATATCGATTGTGTGTTTTTTGTTTGCGCTGAGAGGATCGAGGTCTTCAATCATCGAAATATCGCTATCGATCCGCGCGCGAACGAACCCCTCTTTGAGCATTTTTTCCAAGACCGTTTTGTGTGTGCCGCGCTTCCCGCGAACGATCGGTGAGAGGATCATTACACGCGTGCCTTCTGGCGATGCGAGCACGGCATCCACGACCTGCGCAGTGGTCTGCTTGACGATGGCCCTGTTGCATTTGTGACACTTGGGTACGCCTACGCGTGCGAACAAGATGCGAAGGTAATCGTAGATTTCGGTTGTCGTAGCAACGGTGGAGCGCGGGCTGGAAGTCGCCAGTCGCTGGTCGATGGCGATCGTTGGACTCAGGCCTTCGATGCGTTCGACATCAGGTTTTTGCATTTGTTCGAGGAACTGCCTCGCGTAGGCGGAAAGCGACTCGACGTATCGGCGTTGACCTTCCGCGTAAATGGTGTCGAAGGCAAGTGAACTCTTTCCCGAACCGGACATGCCGGTGATAGCGGTCATGACCCCACGCGGAATGTCGACGGACACACCCTTGAGGTTGTGTTCGCGGGCACCGACAACACGAATAACGGATCGATGAGGCACGCTCTGATTCCTTCACGCCCAGCAAAAACGTCAGTCTTGCTGGATCGCTGTGTATGAAAGTGCGACGAGGCAAACGTCGAATTGCGCCGCGTTCTGAATCCGGTTACGCTAACCCAAGCCGTGGGGAGATTCAACGCGGACGTGGCGTGGGGTAGTTTGGCAAGAATGTCCGAAAATGTCCCAAGGGTGGGCTTGCGTGCTGTTTGCGTGAATCAAAGAAGGTAGTCAGTACCAGCCGGTGGGCGTGTGTGACGACAAGAAGTAAGGGGCGGTGTCGTATGTTGTACGAATCCGCAAGGGAGTGCGATCCTCGTGGACCAGCCCATTGTCCAGATATACTATAATTGTCAATGGAGCCGAGAAAGGGCATTGAAGGCACGTCGCGCTACCTGCAGCCGGACCAATCGACATCACAGGTCCGGGGGAGCGTTTCAGGAAGGCGCAGCCAATTGCACGACATGCTAGAGCAAGCTCTAGCCAGGTGTAGCGTCCGACACCGTGTTTTGTACTGCCGGAAAGCCGACATGGAACGCTACGTTTGGATTGAAATTGCTATAGTAAATATCTTTGAGGAGTGACTATGCGTTTCCATTTACGATTTAGCGGATGGGCAGCAGGGTTCTTGGCATGTTTGCTGGTGATGACGTTTGGTTTCACGACCGCGTTTGCACAAACGGCTGACGTACCCGCAAGGCCTAAGGCTGAGAAGAAAGTTAGCCTTGCCGTTCAGGAACAGCTTTGGGAACGAAGCATTGAATTGATCCAAAAAGGACAATTCTCTCGCGCTCAGAATCTTACGGGTGACATTTCCGCGGGTGGTCATGTCAGCCGACAGGTTCGCGACTGGCTAGCTGAGTTTCAGCAGCAACAGGCAAAGCGAGATGAACTCAACAAGGTGGATTTTGATAAGTACGTCCGTTACGCGCACGAACGCATTGATCGCGATGAATTGGACATTGCTTTGGAATGGGTTTTGCGAGCGGCTGATGTAGCTGCTGACAAGGGTGCGTTCTTGAAGGAAACCTGGGTTGGAGAACTGGTTGCGAATGCAATCGCAAAAGCGAAGCAAGCCAAGAAAGACGATGACTGGTATGGCGTGTGGGAAATCTACACACGGCTGACCGAGTTGTACGAATCC
>JANQHN010000024.1 GCA_028282665.1 Phycisphaerae bacterium
ATGTCGTCACCGCCTCAAACATGTTCGCGTTAGGCCACCGGCCGGATATGTACCAACGAATCGCCAGCGACGCAGTGTGAAACCCGAACGCGATAACGAACAGCAAAAGTCCAGCGCAATAAGCTCCACGCCAACGATAAATAACGGACATCAATAGCGGGATTACGGCGAACAGGTAGATGAGCCAAACCCAGCTCATGCTCTTGCTGCGGAAATACCAACTTTCCCACGCAAGCCGTCCTGTTTCAGGGTAGAGATCGGGTGCGATCGTTGGCAGAATGGCTGCGAGGCGATTCGCTTCCGCGTTGACCCGCTGTGCATCCCGGGTGACCCAGGCTTCGCGAAACGCGGTCCAGCTGTTGTGCAGCGATTCATGAGTGCGGGCGGATAAGCCTTCGATTTCACCCGGTTTTGCGCCGGTTAAATCCGTCAGTGTAGTCCAATGTGAATTACGTTCTCCGTCGGGCGGAGGGACGACGCGCAGTTCTGAAAGCAGTAAGCCAGGTCTGGATAGCTGCATCGCGTTGGCAATCGCGATGGCGGGTTTGGATGTCCGGATCAAGTCAGCCCGCATGCGGTCAAGCAGAACTGCGATTTCTGGTTGCGACAGAAGTCGTTGAGAGACGAGTCCGGTTTCGATTAGGGTGTCTGCTCGCTCTTGATCGATTGCACCCGATAGGCGAAGCGTTTCCGCAAGCGTTGCGCGCACCGGTTTCTTCTTGATATAGACCAAATCCAGATCAAAATACGCATCAGGCCTAAATGCGAGGTCCAGGTAAGTGAATCCGTCTGACTGCTCGCCGATACGCTTAGGACCGGTGATGTGTTTCATGTAGGCCTTGGCATGCGATTCGAATGACCGGAGGCGTCCATCCGCCTGGATGGCGATCTTGTGCAGAGGTGAGAGGTCTACGGATTTTGCAAAGGCGACAACCTTGTTTTCTGCTTCGCTCTTTGCCGCAGAGCTGTTTTCCGGCTGCGTCACGAAAAAAAGACCCACGAACAGGGCGAGGCGCCAGCAGCATTTGTCGTAGGGTTTCGATTGCATCATGATCGTGCCTCTTCCGCCGGTGTCAGCACTGATTCCACCGTGGATTCGCGGCTTCCCGCTTTCGCTCGCTTGCGCCGTACGTACAGTAGCGGTTTAACGTAAAAGGTCACGATCATACCGAGTACCATCAGGCATGATCCGAATAGCTGTACGTATACACCTTCACGATTTCCCACGCCCAAACCCGTGTAGTTCATGCCGCTACCCGGTATGCCTTGTGGCGGCGGGTCCCAGGTGGCTTGAAAAAACCAGTAATCGCGATATTGCGTTGGATCGTTGACACTCACCTCCGTTGGTGTGGACCAAGATTCGTCTTCATTGAAAGTGATGTGGCTTACGTAGTCGCGGATTGTGTTGGCGTTACCGGAGAATCCACCGATGTGCGTCTGTAACTCAAAGCGATCAAGCGATACTGCAAACGGAAGCGGGCGTTTCTCTCGCGAGAAAAGAACTTCCACCTCACGCCCATCCTGACAGATTACAGTAATTGGCGACCAGGGAAACCTGCCGCCATAGACGTGTTGACCGTCCTCAAAAGCGAACTGTGAGAAAGGTATCCACTCTTCGCGCCGCGCGTTCGCCGTTCCTGTGCTGAGGCGTATCATTGACTTGAGCACGCCCATGTTCCGTTCGCGAGACCAGGGTGGAACGACAAAAGGTCTCGTTTTGGCGATACCACGTTCGAAGTACGCTTCGAGCGTTAGCCGCAGGCCCGCGTGTATTTCGACGCTTTCTCCCACTGAGATTGTTCGATCCACGAATCGTCCATCGCGGTTGTGCAGGAGGATGCGAGGCTCGACGCCCAGTGAGGCAACCAGGACCACGGGCGAAGCGGCCGGTCGATACGCCATGTTAAGGTTGTTGTCGAGAAGCGCCTTGTCGGTTGTTATGCCATCCGCTGAGAGGTCGCGGGTCATTGAATCGTTGCTGGCAACCATTCGGCGGAACTGTCCTTTGGGCGATTGAACATCCACCATGGCGATGGATAGTAGGCCTGCCTCCGTGGAGAGGTTATCTTGGAAGTTGGCAATTCGGTAGGCGTAGTCGGTGTTTTCGATCTTGGTGAATGCGCCTTCGCTGCCGACGACCGTCGTGCCATTGAGCGGGATGGAGAATTGCAGTTCCTCTTCGATCAGTTGCAGTATTAATTCTGCTTCCGGCGAAGAAGAAATGGCTTCGATCTGCGTTGGGTCTTTCAGGTAGACAAGGGCTCCTGCGCGTCCGGGCAGTTGGCTTTGCGCGGGATCGAGGGCGACGAGCGTAGCTGACTGTGACGCGCCATCAGGTCCGGTGATGGTCATTCGTGCGATGGGGTTGATCTCGCTTCCACCTTCCACCCATTGTGACTGCATGGTTGCGTAAGGCAAATAGGCGGTGATGCGGGCGTTTTCATTGACCAGTGCGTGTGGCTCGCCGCTAACCGCATTCTCGGGAACAGGAATATCGATTGGCTTGGACTCAATTTTGTGCACGGCAAAAATTGAGCCTGCGTCGTCGACGTGTTCATGGTAGCGTGGTAAACCCGCAAGTGGGATCTGCTGCCATTTTATGGCACCTTTTTCACGCACGTGAAGTGCCCAGGTGTCCTTGATATGGAAGGTGGATTGCGGCGCGAAGCCCAGCGTCATGCCGAGGCGATCATTAACGAGTCGAGTGCCGAGCGACTTGATTGCTCTTCCTTTGCTCGGAATGATGTCTTCGGTGAACTGTGGGTAGTTATCCAGCAGTTGCCGAATGAACGCCTCGCCGTCGGGTGGAGTGACTAACACGTTGACCGCGTACGCGGTCTGCCCTTCGTGCCCTTCACTCAGTAAAGGCCAGTTAGTGCTCGTGCTTTGAATGGCAAACGACCAATCGCCGTCGTGCGTCGCGATTGTTGTTTCGCTTCCGGGGAGGGCGATAAGCCGGTGGGTTTTGCCCACGCCCGGAGGAGAAATTGCGATTGACCGCCGGAAGACCAAAGTATCTCCTTCGACTTTTTGCGAAAAGTACGTGTAGCTGCCTAGAATGAGCGTGATGGTACCCGCGTGGATGATCCACACGCCCGCCTTCTCCCAGCGAAGAGGGATGTGGCGTATGGTGATGATGGCTAGGTTTGCTACGACCAGTGCGGTTAACAAGTCGAAAGGCCACCAGTGAAACCACTCGAACTCGGTCATCTCTAGCAGCGGCTGTTGGCGAAAGGGGGGGATCGCACTACCGACCGAGCAGTAGACAAAAAGCAGGGCGAGAATTGTGATGCCGAACCACACACTCGAAAATGGGTAAAGAATCCAGCCAATCACGGTTCGCGGATTGGTTGGCGATTCGAGGATCGTAGGAGACTCTGTTTCTTGGGTGGTTGCTTTGTCCAATGGTGTTCGTATCAAAGTTAAGGCGGCTTACATGCACGTTGACGGGAGCAAGAACGCTTATTGCGGTGTCGTGCAACAAGGAGAATCCGCATTGCACACTGACACGCCCATGTCGTTTATGGACTTATAGTGCTTACACGTCACAATTCCAACAAAAAGCCCGCGAGGTTCTGTACCCGCGGGCTTTGATTTGTTTGAGCGTTGCGTGGCTTTGCGCACTATTGAGGCTGCAGTTTCTCAAACTACGTGCCTGATTCACCCATCATGACGGTACGTGGCACGATTGAGCCGAGCGGGACGAGGTAGATTTCGACGCGGCGGTTCTGGGTTGCGCCGGTTTCGGTGGCGTTGGAACCGACCGGGCGGTATTCGCTGCAACCGGAAATCGCGACGCGATCGGGAGAATACCCGGCGTCGAGAAGCACGCGGGCGACGGAAATCGCGCGGTGTGCCGACAAGTGCCAATTTGTCGGGTGCTTAAGTTGGGTTTGCGACGTAATGGGCTTCGAGTCAGTATGGCCGATGACTAGAACCTCGAAGTCGGCTGCAGCTGCGGATTTGAGCACTGTGCTGAAATCGCGAAGCGCCGTTATCGATGAATCGCGAACTACGTCACTGCCAAGAGCGAACAACAGGTCAGATTTCCACTTTACTCGGCCGTTGGCGGCGTCGTAGATCACCTCGCCGGGATGCGTCTGGGCAAACTGCTGCAAAGCCGTATCGAGTTGCTGAGGGAGTTTGGGTCCGGAAATCGTCAGGTCGCCGAGTTGCTCCATGCCTGCGAGACGCTCGACTTCTTTTTTGGCGGTGTTGAGCGCGTCAGTTAGTAGGTCGTTTTCCGTTCGGAGGTTGACCAGCAACTCGTTGCAAGCGTCCAACTCGCGTTCAGTGGCGCGAGCGCGCGTGTTAAGGTTGTCGGTGACGTCACGAGCATCTTGCAGGTCTTGTTGGAGTTTCGCGATTTGAGCGGTGGCGTGTCGTCTTGCCGCCTCCTCCTGTCTGTACTTTTCAATCGATACACAGCCCGAAAGAGCTACGATCAAAACTACACACGCCAGACCTCCTGCCATAACCTTGCCAAAGCGCATTGCATGCCTCCTATGCTCGCTCGCCCGGCTATCACCAGGCTTGGATTCCGTCTGCTCAAACGAATAACGCACAGTGACGAGGATTCCGCCCCGCGCCTCGATGCGGACGCCTCGACCCGCCAATCAAAGTGACACAGTTTCCAAGAAGTGTGGCCACAGCCCACGCGGTGAGAACCACGCAAAGGTCCGCCCTGTCAATTGTAGGCGGAAAAGCTGAGCGCTGAAACGGACAGCTAACGTTTCGCCACGAAGAAAGTGATGATCGTGGCGAGTGCAGCCAACAAGAAGCTGCCGCCCGCAACGTACATCAGATTCTCGTTCAAAGTCGCGACGATTCCTGGAACCACGTCCGCAACCATACCGGCTCCCGCAACACCGGCGAGCAACATGGTTAGGACCGCCACTACCATGCCAGCGGTCAAGCCGGTAGAAAGTGCGTCCGGCGCGTACTCCATCACGCGAACTGTCGTGGTACGTACCGCGGCCGGTGTCGCTCCCTCGAAAATTTCGTCGTCATCTTCAGTCGTAGGCTCGTCGCCCGTTTCCACGATCCCCGCGCGGGTGTCGTCACCCATTTCGACCGTGGCTTCCTCTTCCCCGGTATAAATTTCGTCAAGCAACTCGGCGCCAAGTGACGTGTCGTCGCTCTCCCGCGTCAGATCCAAAATGCCCGAACCGCTACCAGCGCCTTCCAGGCCAAGATCGCCAACATCACTGATCGCCGTTTGCGCCAGTGGGTCGACGACCTCGTCAAGCTCGTCATCATCGAAAACGCTCACGCCCACCGAGTTGACAACCGTGCCTTCCTTGTCCTTTTTGCTCCTGTCGGGAGTCTTTGTGCCTTCAGCGTCATCTTCGGCCGCTTCAAGCGTTAACTCATCATCCGTGGGGGCAGCCAATACGATGTCTGATTCATCCGCAGGCTCGAGTACGATCCCGCCCGTATCCACCGCATCCGCAGGAGCCAATTTGTCGATGTCTTCGATCTTGTAAGCAACGCTGCCAGCGTCCTGAAACTCGCGCAGTTTTCCAGCCTTGACCAGATCCGTGAGTTCGTCTTCAGTCTTGCCGAGCTTCGCGGCGGCTTCCGCGGGCGTGTAAAACATCTTGGCCATGGTTGTCGTCTCGTCCTGCCCAGCCACGTAAGAGGGGTGGGGGTTTATGGGGTTTCATTCGATTCCAGCTTGTACCTACGTTGCTCCTCGATCATCTGCTCCACCGCCTCGGGAGGCAGGTCGCAGACGTTGTAGTTTTCAAGGTAGCGATCATAACGATAACTTCGCGCAGCCGCTAGTCGAAGACAGTTCTTCTGCGCATTGTATTCATAGACCCAAATAGTCATCGCGTCGAGATCGACCATATACACGCCATGCGAACCTTTATCGAGCTGTCCGGAAAACGCAAACACGCCCCGTGCCCCTGCCGTTTGCACCGGCTGCGCGTAAGCGGCACCTTGCCCGCCATCTCTCGCAACGAGTGTCACTGCGATGGCAACCAGCGCGATCGCGATCACCCAGAAAACCGGGTGAGGCGTCCGGCGCGCCGCGATGGCAGATTTACTACGCACGTCTGATACGCTGGGGTCGATATCTGGTACCTCCGGTAGGCGCTGTGGGTTTTCGTGTGGCGTCGCTCTTTAGGTTAGGTGTAAGTCATGCGACGAAG
>JANQHN010000094.1 GCA_028282665.1 Phycisphaerae bacterium
CTCCGGGTGAGCAAGCCGAAAGGCATCTCTACCTAGCAATTCTTCCACCGCGAATCCAAACATCTCCTCGACGGAACGGTTAACTTCCAACACCTTACCGTCTTCGTGAATTAGAATGGTTTCAAACGTCGCTTCTGAAAGTCTGCGGAATCGTTGTTCGCTCTCACGTACTGCCGCTTCGGCACGGCGTTGTTCAGTGATATCCTCATAGGTCCCCAGCATCCCGATTACGTACCCTCCCGCATCCCGGAGCGGCACTTTGCTCGTACGCAACCAGAGCTTTCCACCGTCCGGCGCAGTTTGAGGCTCTTCGAAATTAAGCTTGGCCAGCCCCGACTCGATTACCTCACGATCAACGGTGCGGTACAGGGTCGCTTCCTCTTTCCAGATAAGGTCAAAATCGGTTTTACCAATAATGTCTTCCGGCGAAGACAAGCCCGCATCATCGGCAAACTTCCGATTGCAGCCCAAGTAGACCGAACTGCGGTCTTTCCAAAACACACGGGCAGGTATGGTGTCTAGCACCATTTGCAAAATTCGTCGCGAACCGGAAAGCTCATCCTCATTGAGTTTTTGTCTGGTGATTTCTTTAAAAATGCCGTCAGCGAGATGCTGGGAGTGTGCGGTATAGGCGGTGATGGCTCGATCGTGAAGCCAAATGTATTTGCCCGCTTTATGCAGAAACCGATATTCTCGATCGAATACCGCGCCGCTTGAGAACAAACGCCGGTAGTCTGCCATTACACCTTCTCGGTCTTCCTGGTGAACGCGGGCGAACCAAGCGCTGGTTCCCAGTGCGTAAACCTCCTCCGGGCGGAATCCCGTCACGCGCAAAACATTGGGGCTGACATAGACAAACTGTCCATGCTCATCGCAAGTCCAAACCACTTCACCAAGCCGGTCAACAAAGGACTCAAACAGTGCATCCGAATCTCCGTTACGCAAAGAGTTCAGAGGTATACGCGGCACTTCCCCACCGTTTCTTGTTCGATGATCTTCCTGATTTGGTTCTTTACTGTTATGGAGACTCATATGACGCCATCGAAAAACTGGATGTGGATGACGAATCGCAGCCGGCCAAACTTCACGCCGGTGAATCCCTCCTGCCCCTGACTCTATGGCTGAGTTCTAAGGCCGACCTCTTACCTGATTGGTGAGGCGGTAGGTTAGCTTAACTGGCGACGTAAGTCTAGGGGAATTCCCGTGAAGCATTGCGGGCAATACGGGTGTTAGGAAAAATGCCGCAGTTGACTCGACCATGCCTCCACGATGCCATCCTGAACGAATTAGCACTTTCAAATACTTCTAAGGCGCCAATACGGCATCAGATGCACCGCGGGACAGGCTTAAAATCAATGACTAACGGGCGTGCACAGCCTCTTCGTGCTCTTCGTCCGCGACCATGCCACTACGAAGCGTGTTCTCGGTGATGCAGCGGGCATCCATGAAATGGGCCAGGTAGTCCGGCGAGCCGGCTTTCACACCCGTGCCACTGAATTTGAACCCGCCGAATGGCTGAACGTCGACCTGCGAACCAATGATCTTACGGTTGATGTAGAGGTTGCCCACTTCGAAATCACGCCTTGCTTGCTCAATGTGGGCAGGACTTCGCGAGAACAACCCGCCCGTCAGCGCGTAGCGTGTGTTGTTTGCAATGGTTAGCGCATCATCGAAGTTTTTGGCACGCAACACGCAAAGCACCGGCCCGAAGATCTCCTCCTGTGCGATGGTCGCATCAGGTGGCACATCGCCGAACACAACCGGCGGAACGAAGAAACCATCGCCAGCCTCGGCGGGAAGCTTACCTTCGTATAGCGGCCTCGCCTCCTGCTTGCCTTTCTCGATGAATTCCTGAATGCGTTTCCGTACATCCTCATCAATAACCGGACCGACCCAAGTCGCAGGCAACTCGGCCGGACCGACCGGAATGCCGTCCACGGCCTTGACGAGCCGATCGCAGAAATCGTCGTACGCACCTTCCACGACAACCACCCTGCTACAGCTGCTGCACTTTTGCCCCGCATGAATGAATGCGGATTCCATCACGGCACGCACTGCCCCATCCATATCCGCGTCATCATCGATGATGATTGCGTTCTTGCCGCCCATCTCCACGATCATCTTCTTAATGAACGACTGCCCCGGACGGACCTTTGCACCACGCCCGATGACTTCGATTCCCGCGTGACTCGTGCCTGTAAACGCCACCACTTGCACGTCACCGTGTTCGATCAAGTGCGCGCCAATCGTTTCATCGCCGGTAACGAAGTTGATCGCGCCGGCCGGGAAGCCGACCTCACTCATTAATTCGAACAAACGGGCGGCTGCGATCGAGGCGCGCAGGGCCGGCTTTATCACTACTGCATTCCCGCCCGCCAACGCCGCCGTCGTCATACCCGTCAGGATCGCCAATGGAAATGACCAGGGCGAGACGACGGCACACACGCCCTTGGGTGAATAAGTAAGCACATTGTCTTCACCGGGCACGTTGCGACGCCTAGGCCTATCCACCATGCGTTCGATCTGCTCAGCGTAGTAGCGGCAGTGATCGATCGCCTCGGTCACGTCTGCGTCCGCCTCACGCCAAGGCTTGCCACACTCGAGCACCATCGTACCCGCAAGCAGCAAGCGCGATTCCGCCATGCGTTCCGCCAGTTTGCGCAACAGGTCAGCTCGCTCCGTCGCGCATGTTGTACGCCATGCCTTAAACGCTTTGCCCGCGGCCGCCACTGCGCGATCCGCGTCCGCCGTCGTCGCGAGAGATACTAACCCAATTGATTCGGCGGGCTTGGCGGGATTTGCAGAAGTGTAGGTCTTTTCCACCTTTATCCGCTCTTCTCCAATGACCAAAGGCCAAACCTTCCCGCTTTCCTCGCGAATGGTCTCGAAAGCGTTAATCATCTTCCTGCGGTTCTCTTCTGAGGAGAAGTTGGTGTTGGATGCGTTGACAAAGGCGGACATCGGCTCCTCCGGATCAGTGTTCACGTAATGACGAGTCGGCAACGCCACGCTGGGTGGCTGGGCAATCGCGGGATCGGCGAGCAAACGATCGTGCTGCGTTCGATCACCAAAAGCCTGTTTCAGGAATCCATCGTTGGACGTATTTTCCAGCAGTCGGCGAATAAGGTACCCCATGCCGGGCATGAGTTCGCCGCACGGCAAATAAACGCGTACGCATTGCCCCTGGTCCACGAGCGCGGTCTTGAGCGGGTCGCCCATACCGTAAAGCTGTTGCAGTTCGTAGTGTTTCGAGGTCAGCCCCAATTTTTTGGCAGTGGCAATGACGGCGGCGAGGGAGCGGACGTTGTGGCTGGCAAACGCGGGGCGAATAAGCCGGGTATTCTCCAGCATTGTGCGGGTCATGCGTTCGTAACACGCATCCGATTCCCATTTGCGCGTCCAAACCGGGGGCTTTTTGTGATTGCGCACCGCCACGGCAGTCTCCGCATCCCAATAGGCCCCTTTGACCAGACGAATCGCGAATCTCGTGCCACGCTTTTCGCCCCATTCGAGCAGTTCCACCAAATCGTTCTCACCATCTGCCAGGTACGCCTGCACCACGATACCAATGTCGACCCAATCGCGGAACTCGTCCTCCATCAACAAGTCCTTGAAGAGTCGCAACGTAATGTCGCGAACTTTGAAGGACTCCATGTCGATGTTGACGAACGCGCCAGCCTCTTTGGCGCGACGGAGGATGGGGCGAAGCCTGCCGCACACTTCCCGCATGCATCGCCTTGGATCGATCGCGTCGAAGTATGGGTCCAGACTGGTGAGCTTGATCGATAGATTCACCGGGGACATAAGACCGTGCTCATCCTCATCGATGAGGGGATTGAGTGGCCAATTTTTTGCGGCGGAGGTCAGTACATCGATTAGATCGAGATAAGTTTGTGCGTACCGGTCCGCCTGGGGATAATCGTTGGTCAGTTCGCCCAGCACATCAAGAGTAAATGCCATGTTCTTGGCACGAAGGCGTTCGATCGTCTTAATCGCGTCCTGGCCGTTACGGCCGGCGATGAACCGCCCCGCCATTTGCGTCGCGCCCAAACGGGCAAATGCCCCGATCGTATGCTCACGAAGCGTTTGCAGCGCACCGGGGGAAACCGCATGGTCAAAAAGCGATGGCAGCGGTACGGACGGATGCACAAGGTACTCGCGAATATGCCGCATCAAGGTCGCGTCATTTTGCAGCGTAGGTAGGCACTCGACGAACTGAAACGCTCGAGTCTTGAGGTACTCGTCCGACTCGACCAGATGGGTCATTTTCTCGAGCCACCAGCTCTTTTGCAAAATATTCGGCTGGGCTGCGTCAGCCCGTTCAAAAACCCACATGCCGATATCGCGAATATCCTCGTTCAACGCTGCGGTTTGAGCCATGGGTATTGAATTCCTTCCCTTGCTCGCTATGGCAGTTCCAATCAAAGGTCGGGAGGCCTCGCCGTAACGATCTCTAAACCGGCGCGTCCAGCGTAACGATTTCCTTACCGGTGAGGAAAACTAAGTGACACCGGACCACCTCGCGTTCCCAAATGGCCTGCATCGCGGTCGCGTAAGACCGCATCTGCTCTCTATACGACTCCGCTCGATCGCGCAGCTGTCGCACCGTGATCGCATCTGTTTTGTAGTCCACGATCTCCATGCCGTTCGCACCGGGCAACACACCATCAACGATACCACGAACCAGAACTCTCTGCTCGGTCACGTCAACCGCGGCAGAGTCGAAGTCACTCGCGGGCCTGCTGTGAATGAAAGCGAATTCCCGCCGATAAGCACCGCCCGCTAGGCGGATTTTGTCCGCAAGCGGCGTACCGAGGAACCAAGCAAGAGAACCTTGATTCACCCTCTCGGCGTCTTGCTCGGAAATCACAGCTTCTTGAACCAATCT
>JANQHN010000106.1 GCA_028282665.1 Phycisphaerae bacterium
GGAACCAAAGCGTGAGCGAACGTGAAACAAACACGCAACGCGAGGCGCGGGTACAAGAGGTTCTCGCGGAGTGCATTCGCCGGCGAGTCCGCGGTGAGGGACTGACAGACCAGCAGATCCTCACGGAGCATACCGACTTGCTGCCGGAACTGGGCGAAGGATTGCGCAAGCTTGCGTTGATCGAGGCTGCAGAGCGGCGTATCGGCAGTTCAGCATGTGGTACAGATGGAAAGTTCGAAGCCACACGACCACCGGACGATTCAATTCCGGGCTACGAAATCGTCGACGAAATCCATCGCGGAGGGCAGGGTGTGGTTTATCGCGCCGTGCAACAATCCACCAAACGTACCGTGGCGATCAAGGTCATGCACGAAGGCCCCTTCGCCAGCTACTCAGATCGAGCACGGTTCGAACGCGAAATCCAGATCCTCGGAAGGTTTAACCATTCCTCCATTGTGACCATTCACGACAGCGGGGAGGCGTCCGGAAGCGTTTTCTTTGTCATGGATTACATCGATGGCGCTCCTTTGGACATCTACATCGCAAAAGCGAAACCATCCGTTATCGAGGTACTCGAACTGTTCGTAAAGATTTGCGACGCGGTAAACGCTGCTCATTTGCGCGGCGTGATTCACCGCGATCTCAAGCCGAGCAACATTCGCGTTGATCCCGATGGCGTTCCTTATGTGCTCGATTTCGGTCTGGCGAAGATTTCTCCCTATGAACCAGTTGCGGAAAAACAGTCCGAAGCAATTACAACAACCGGACAATTTATCGGATCGTTACCTTGGGCGAGCCCCGAGCAGGCCGCCGGTAATCCGGATCAGATTGACGTACGTACCGATGTGTATTCGCTTGGCTTGATCCTCTATCGAATGTTGACCGGCCAATTTCCGTACCGGATTAACGGCACGATGCGAGAGGTCATCGATCATATTCTGACCGTCAATCCAGTACGTCTGCGCAGCCTTCGACCTGATCTGGATCACGAAGTTGAAACCATTGTTTCGAAGTGCTTGGCAAAGGAATGCGAACGACGCTACCAAAGCGCGGGCGAGCTGGCGCGAGACATTCGCCGTCATCTGGCTGGTGAACCGATCGAAGCGATGCGGGATTCGGTAGGTTATCTCGTTCGCAAGCAATTCCTCAGGTACAAGGTGCCGGTTACGGTTGCCGTACTTTTCGTTATGCTCATCACCGCCGGGTTTGTCACCTCGCTGCTGTTTTGGAGGGAAGCGGTGCGCGGGCAAGAGGAAGCCAAAAGGCAGGCTGCCATCGCTGAAGCAGTGGCTGATTTTCTGAACGAGGATCTGTTCGCTGCAGCCGACCCCTGGTCCACGTCGAATCGCCAAATCACAGTAAAAGAGGCGCTCGACACAGCAGCCCAAGCAATAGACGACCGATTTGAAGAGGAACCGCTTGTGGAAGCCTCGATTCGCGGAATGCTGGGACGAACTTACAGAAATCTAGGCGAGTATGATCTGAGCGAAGTGCAGCTTGCCCGGGCGATGGCACTTAGGCACGACCAGCTTGACGAAGATCATCCGGACCTGCTGAGTTCGATAAGCGATCTGGCCGAACTATACCGCCATCAAAGCCGCTACGATGAGGCTGAATCCCTTCTGGTGACGGCACTTGCGCAAAGCCGTCTCGTCCTTGGCAATCAGCATCGGGATACCCTTGTCCGCATGAATGACCTGGGGTTGGTGTACCGCGATCAAGGCCGCTATGCGGAGGCTCGTGAACTGCTATCCGAAGCGTTCGAAGCTTTTCAAAAGATCCTGGGACCGAGGGACAAAAACACTTTGGCGGCTATGACCAACTTGGCCAAAGTGCATCGCAACCTGGGTGACTTTGATGAATCCGAAACCTTGTATCTGAAAGTGATCGATGGCGCGGAAGCTGAATTTGGAATGGATCATCCCCTGACCTTGGCAACACAAGCCAGCTTAGCGGCCCTTTATGCGGATCAGCGCCGTCCGGAGGAATCCGCAAAAGTCGCAAGCGAAGTGCTTAAGCGTTACCGTCGCACGTTCGGCGAAGAGCATGCCTATACGTTGCGGGTGATGCACCAGCTTGCAAGTTCGTACCGTGATCTGCGTCGCTACGACCAAGCCGAATTGTTGCTCCAAGAAGCGTTTATCAAGCAGCGTTCGGTGTTGGGGGATGAGCACGCCGACACACTCACTACACTCAGTACGCTTGGGCTGCTTTATCTGGAAACCGGTCGCCCTGCCGAAGCAGAGGCACGGCTGCTGGAGGCACTCGAACACAAACGGCGGGCGTTGGGCAGTGACCATCCGTCCACATTGATGTCCATGCATTACCTTGGTGTTTTGAGGCGTGATCAAGGCCAGCACGTTGAGTCCGAAGCTCTTTTTGCTGAAATCCTATCTGCGCGCCGTCGGCTGCTGGGAAATTCACATCCATATACGCTCGCGGCCATGGGTTACCTGGCCGCCGCTCGCGCCAAATTAAAGCAGTACGCAGAGGCGAAAGATGTAGCTAGCGAGTTGGTCACGAGGCTTAAAAACCAGTCCCCACCCGCACGCCCTGCTCTACTCGCTAGAGCACTGCATTTGTTAGCTGATATTTTGATGAATCTAAAAAACGAAGAGGAGGCCGAGCCGATTCTCCGTGAATCGCTGGAACTGCGTCGAAATGCCTTGCCCGACCACGATCCGGCGATTGCCATGACGCAGGGGGCGCTCGGTGAATGTTTGACAACGTTGGGGCGATATGAGGAAGCGGAATCACTTCTGCTGGAAAGCTACTCTCGGCTCACGCAGCAAGGAAACGAAAAAACCAAACAGGTCACTCGTGAACGTATCTATGCTCTTTACGAAGCCTGGGGCGACTCGCAACGCGCCGCCGAGTGGCGTGCGGCTTCTTCCAGCACGAACGACGATTAAGACAAGCGTTGAAAGTGATTATTCTTTGCTGCCTGGCGGATGGAAAACCATGCTGAGTTGCGTGCCGTAGATGGGAAAATCGGCGCGACAACGGAATCCGCGAAAGCGCTCCCCTTTCCAACCCAGCTTGTCGCAGACAAACTCCACCATTTCGACGTAGCGAGCTACTTCCTTGGTTCGGAAACGATCCATGTGAGTTCCAATATCCTGAATCGATTCAAGCACGTCGATGCGATCAATGTTGCGCGCCGGATCGGTGGGATTGGCAACGCCGCGACCCGCAGTATCGTACATACGCAATTCCGGAACGATATCAGGCCAAACGCCTTCATGCACCAAGACGTCAACGATGAGCGTTCTGACGGGTATGTCGATCAGGGCTCCCGGCGTGGCAGGACGTGAGCTGATTCCCGCATGCATGGGATAGCGATCATGCATCACGTCTGCAAACAACAAGTCAACCATCGACTCCATACCCACGTCATCCCCCTGAAGCATGTAGTGGACAGCATCGCCCTCCACAAGCACATCGAAGGAAGGTGTAGGTGACGAAGAAAACTCTTCTAGCAACGGGGCACCATGCTCGGCATCGATAGGTTGACCGAACAACGATAGCCGCTGCATACCGGGCGGCGGAGCAATCGAACTGCCGTGAAGTAAACCCATCGGTGCGCCGGCACGCAAACGCCTCATGCGACAGATACCCGTGATGCCGGCTCGATCCAACCAGCCGTCTTTGGAATTGCCGGGATGGATGAGGGTGACGGAAATCTCGGCATCAGCCGTTACGCCTTTGATATTGCTCATGGCGCGAAACGCTGCCTGGCGATTGGCCATCTCGAATTGTTCGCGAGCGTCCGGCAGCCAACCGCTGATGGCCGCCTCCAGTTCCTTCCAGTCCCCAAGTTCCGCTGCAATCATGCGTTCTAAGGCAACAAGAGCCTCTTCTGCACGAGCGATAACCTCACGATCACTGTTTGCTTTCTCTGCCGCGCGAAGCAAAAGGCGAATTCCTTGGGGCCCGGGCATCCGATGGAGTGAAGCGAGGGGATCGTGTAACTGAACGGCTCTCAAAAGACGGCTGGAAAGGCTACGATCAAGTTTCAAGACTCGCTGAAATTCAGCAGGGCGTCTAATTGGCACGGGAACGGCCCGAATTACCTCATCGACTGCGTACCGCAAACGGTCAGCCGCCTGGGTTAAGCGATACTGAAGAGGCTCTATTGGGCTCCTATCTTCACAATGCACCATAGAAGTAATTATATTCTCTCGGATATGTCCTGCAACTTACTCAGCTCTTTGAAAGCTCATGCGGGCAAATCCGTAACCCTCTTTGCAGATATTTTTTATTATGGCTTTATGTTCTTTAAAGAATTGAACGGCCGACAAAAGCGAATCTACGAAGCATGTGAAATGACCGTCGGTTTGCAATAACCGTGTCAGGAAACTCGAACGGATGGCCTCATCACGCTGCTCGCACTGCGATGCGCCGACTTTTTGTTGAGCTTGCGGCTATAGCCTGACAGGTGAATGCGAGTGAAAGAAGATGCCCAGAGCGTGAAATCAACCCCCCCGGCCAGTTCTATTGGTGAACAATGATACAGCCGGCGGAGCTTACCTGGGTCGCCCCGACCGGCTTTGATCGTGGAACTGCAGTCATCGTTTTCGTTACCGCTGGGATTGACTCGCGCGTAAGATGAAATAAAGCAGTGTGAGAATCGACGAGATCGTGGCTGCAACGTACGTCATCGCAGCCGCATTCAGGACTTTCCCCACCTCACGATCTTCTTGCGGCGCGACAATCCCGTAATCAACCAACAAAGCCCTGGCCCGTGAACTCGCGTTGAACTCGACTGGAAGATTCACCAACTGAAATGCCACCACGCCGGAGAACAACACGATCGCAGCGATCATCAGTCCGCTAAATTGCATGAACCAGCCGAGGAAAAAGATCGCAAAGGCGCCATTCGTACCGATGGACGCAAGCGGCACGATGCCGTTGCGAATAGCCAGTGGCGCGTACCTTTTCGCATCCTGCAAAGCGTGCCCGGCTTCGTGAGCCGCAACACCCACTGCGGCAAGCGAACGTCCCTGGTAAACATCCGGACTAAGACGCAGAACTTTCGCTCGCGGATCGTAATGGTCGCCCAAAAACCCGTTAGTCGGTTCAATGCCTACATGATGAAGACCGTTCACCTCCAGAATGCGTTGGGCAGCCTCCGCCCCACTCATACCGCTCGACGGGCGGATATTCTTGGCTTTTGAGAAAGCGGACTTCACCTTCCATTGAGCCCACCCCCCCAGCAACAGGGCCGGAGCGAGCATGACCAAGTACATCGGTTCAAGAATCATTGTGAGCCTCCTGGTTGACTCTTCGGCAATAGGTCAAATCTACCTCTAGACTTTATACCCGATAGAGCTTCAAACCACTGGATTGTTCGTAAAGTTTCGTCCCTTATTACGTATCGTTACACGGTCGTCACACAGTGAGCGCCGCGAGCAAAAATTGCCCCCGCCCGGAGCATCGGGGCCGTAAGCGGGCTGGGCTGGGTACAATTCCGTGTGCCGTTGAAAAAAGCCTCGCAAGACCTGTCTATCGGCATCACGACGCCTACCGCCCTTCCGCTCCGAACAGGGGTGTGTTTCCTTCAAGCATGTCGCCACAACAACGGTTATCCTTTACATT
>JANQHN010000162.1 GCA_028282665.1 Phycisphaerae bacterium
TGCGAGACGGCGACACTTGGTTTGTTGCGGAATCTTGCGCCGGGTGAAATTGTGGGGCAACTCGTTGCGGCGAGGCGGGAGGTGGGTGAGGGGGTGTCGAACGTCGTCTTTATGGGCATGGGAGAACCGTTCGACAATTTTGACAACGTGATTCAGGCGATTCGGGTGATGCGGGATCAACGCGGTCTGTCGATGCGAGCGGAGCGAATCCGTATTTCGACGGTGGGGCGCGTTGAGGGAATTGAGAAGTTGGCGATGCTTGGGTGGCGACGCCTCGAACTTGCCGTTTCGCTCAATGCGCCCAATGACGAAATTCGTTCCCGGATTATGCCTTACAACGAAAAAGACTCGATGTCCGTTTTGCGTGAGGCATTGCGTGCCTATCCGCTGCGCAACTGCCAATTCCTCATGATTGAGTACGTTCTCATTCCAGGCGTGAACGATGCGCTCGAGCACGCGCGGGAGCTTGCCAGCTACCTCGAACCGCTCCGCTGCGTGGTTAATCTTATTCCCTATAATCCGCGTCGCGAATCACTCTGGCCCGCGCCGTCGCGCGAGTCCGCCAAGACGTTTCTCAAAACGCTGCAAGATGCCGGGCAGGTTGCCAAGCTGCGCTTGACGCAAGGTCGAGATTTGATGGCGGCTTGCGGGCAATTGGGCAATCGCTCATTGGCGAGAATGCGCACTTCCTAGGGATCGCTTGGTTTAGCGGATAGCTGGATTGGCCGTTCTTAGAACACTTTTTTCAAACCTCTTTGAAAACACTGCCTTATTTTGGGTATGCTAGAGCAAGCTCTAGCCAGGCGTGGCGTCCGACACCGTGTTTTGTACTGCCGGAAAGTCGACATTCAGCGCTACGTTTGGATTGAAACTGCTATCAGGTTGTTTTACTTCGTACCAGGATAAATCTTGCTGGTCTTCGGCGAGGGGCGAGGAAGTGCGGCCGGGGAGTACGGGCGAACGTGTTTGGTATTCTCGGTCGAAAACATCAATTGGGAGGAGACACGTCACAATGCGAATTTCGGGAATCAAGTTGGCGATGTTGGCGGCAATCGCAGTCTATGCGGGTGGAACTGCCACTTTGGCTGAAGCCAAGGACTATTACTACATGTATTTTGATCAGCCGCTCATGTTGGAACTCGACGTGTCGGCAGTGGCGGTGAAGGCCGTGGATGTGGATCAGGCGGCTTTGCACGAAGCCTTGGCTCGGAACGGAATCAACCCGGAGGCAACCCAGCCGGTCGCGGTCATTGGGTGGACGGTGTACACGGTCGACCAGATTGCAAGTAACGCCGGTGATATAGAGGCGTTGGTCGCGACCTTGGCGAAGGAATCCACAGTGGATTTCGCTTCGCCGGTGTTTATCGACGATCGTGGACTACCTATGCTGATTTCCGAGTATATGCATATCGGATTCGCCCGGGGCGTGGACGAAGCGACGGGCGAATCGATCGCCGCCGGCTTAGCAGGCGGAGCCATTGAGGCTCGTGCGTTCGCTGGATTGGACAATGTCTACCGCGTTCGTGCGGCGAGCAAGAACGGTTTCGAAGTGCTTACGATGACGAACGGTTTGGTGGAATTGCCGGAAGTTATCTTTGCGGAGTCAGATTTCGTTGTTCGGGGTGAACAGTCGTTTATTCCTAATGACCCGCAGTTCGATCAGCAATGGGCGCTAAGCCAAGCCAATGATCAAGACGTCGATGCTCCCGAAGCCTGGGACATCACTACGGGCAGTGGATTTGTGGAAGTGCTCATTATGGACATGGGCATACAGCAGGATCATCCGGATTTGAACCAAGTAGCCGGTCAGGACTTTACGGGCAACAACACACCGGGCGGCGGGCCGTTGAACGACTGCGACAACCATGGTACGGCAGTAGCGGGCTGTGTTTCTGCGTACATCAACAATAACGTGGGTATCGTAGGACTCGCGCCGGCCTGCAAGACACGATCGGCGAAAATCGGGGTTAGTGTGGACTGGTTTGGCCTTTGCTTTGGTTTCTTTGACTCCCAGCCTAGTATGTTGGCAAATGCGCTGAACTACGCAGTGACGACGGGCGTATTGGCGACCAACTCAAGTTTTGGTTACGGTCAATCCGCAACGATTGATGCTGCCTACGCGAATGCGCGAGCGAATGGCGTGATCAATGTGGCCGCGACGGGCAACGGCGGAAACAATTCAATCTCTTATCCGTCTAATCTGCCGAGCGTCTGGGCCGTAGGCGCTTTGAATTCGAGTGGTAACCGGGCATCGTTCAGCCAGTACGGAACGGGCATCTCGTTTTCCATGCCAGGTGAGGCCGTTTTGACGACGGACCGTACTGGTGGTGACGGTTATGAGAATGGCGATTACGCGACGGTTGATGGTACATCGTTCGCCTCGCCCTACGCGGCGGCGCTTGCGGCGTTGATCAAGTCGGCCAATCCGGCACTGACCATTCAAGAAATTGAAGACATCATTTTCTCGACGTGCGTGGACTTGGGCTCTTTCGGTTACGACACCACGTACGGTTGGGGATTCGGCAATGCGTACGCAGCCGTTCAGGCGGCGGCCGTCAATCTTTGCCCGATGGACTTCGACAGCAACGGTTCGGTGGGACCGGGTGATGTGGGTATTGTCAAGAACAACTTCGGCTGTGACATCAACCAACCCGCCTGTGCGGAATATGACCTGGATGACAACGGTGCCGTTGGTCCGGGTGATGTCGGTATGGTCAAAAATGCCTTTGGTCCGTGTCCGTAAGCCCCGACAAGTCGGTTTATTAATTAACATAATCTCACACTAACCAGGGTGTCAGGTTGATTTTCTTGATTTCTATGAGGCTTGGTCGGTCGATGACCGGCGATTCCCATGGCGTTGGAAATTCTTCCTGGCACCTTTCTTGTGCTTTGGTGAAATCATTTTTGGTTTAACGCGAGTGGACAAAAAGAGATACTTTAGGAGGGGAGTTTTTGCCTCATAAGGAATCATGCCCGTTCAAAATTCACATGATCTTGACATCCGCCATCTCGGTTTGATACGGTGATGATTCTGTTTGGCGGTCATACTGCTCCGACGAACAACGCTGTGAAGGGCTTTGAATACAGCTTCATTGAGGAGGAAAAGGATGACGAGGAAGAGGCGCAAATCGGCCGAGCATCGGAGAAAGAGGAGAGCGAAAGCCGTTAAAACCCTTGCCGCAGGCGCGGTCATTGCGGCAGGCACGCACGCGTATGCTTCAGCCGTACGTTTCGAGAACCCTCCGCCGGGTGACCCGGCTCATTTCGATTGGGATGAGAATACGACATTTGCATGGGAACGTTCTTTATACGTCCATTTGCCATCCGGTCAACAAGGTACGGAACTGTACAGCAACTACTACGGGGTACCGGTCGCCGGTTCGCGATCTTTCATTCAATCGGATGAATGGTACTACTATGGCTGGAACACTGCCTGGGTGAGGATGGGTGGTAATGCAAATGTCGCAAGCGACACCGGTTATTACGGTTTTCTTTGGGGTTTTGCTTCCGGTGAGGAAATCGGCGCCGCAGCCAACTGGGAGAGCGGGTACTATGGTCCAGTCGGGGCTAAGATTCGGAATCCGCTGACGGACTTTACGAATCTGCCGGACCCGGGTGTTCCGGGTTATTTGGGCGTTAAGATCGCTAACCTGGACGGCGGTCCCGGTTTCCACTACGGCTGGATTGGGGTCATTCGTAACGGTGGGGCTCCCGGTGAAGAGGGTTTACAGGCTTTTGCTTGGGGCTACGAGACCGAAGTAGGATCGCCTGTTGCAGCGGGTGCTCCGGAGCCGGGCACACTGGCGATGTTGGCGTTTGGCGCGGTTGCGTTGGCAACAAGACGCAAAAAGTAATTTGACGTCATCACGCGCCGATCACATAGCGGCGATCACGAAGTAGTAATCACAACGGCTGGCAATTTTGCCAGCCGTTGCGGCATTGGGGAAAGAATGTCAAAACTGCGCGCAAAAAGAGTTTTGCTTATTGGCTGGGACGGCGCCGATTGGAAAATGATCGACCCGCTGGTCGAGCAGGGGCTTATGCCCAATCTGAAGCGTTTTGTTGACGGCGGGGTGATGGGCAATGTCGCTAGCCTCAATCCCATGCTGTCTCCTATCCTTTGGACGTCAATAGCTACTGGCAAGACTGGCGAAAAACACCAGATATTAGGTTTTGCCGAACCGGATGGTGTCACAGGCCAGATCCGCCCCGTTACCAGTAGTTCGCGGAAGTGCAAGGCGATCTGGAACATTCTCTCCGATCGCGGTCTGCGCGTTGGTGTGGTTAACTGGCTGGCGAGTCATCCTGCGGAAAAGGTCAACGGATTTGTCGTTTCGGATCGTTTTCCTCGCGCCACGAACGAACCCGGGGAGCCGTGGCTTCCGCTGGAACGATCGATATATCCAGTGTCGCTGCTTGACGACGCTTGTCGTTTGCGCGTTCACCCTGCGCAGACAACGCCGATTCAAGTGTCTCCGTTCATTCCGAACTTGGCGGACTATGATGCGTTGAAAGATCCCAAAGTGGCGGAGTTACGGTGCTTACTCGCCGAATGCGCCACTACACATGCCGCCGTGACTTGGCTGATGCAGGAGCAGGAATGGGATTTTTTGGGTGTGTACTACGATGCGATTGACAGATTCGCCCACGGTTTTATGGAATTTCATCCTCCCAAAGCGACGCATTTGGATGAGGCTGCATTCGACCGTTATAAGCATGTCATGACGGCGTGTTATCGATTTCATGATATGATGTTGGGGCGGTTGATGCAGCTCGCAGGTGATGAAGCCGTGGTCATTCTTCTTAGTGATCACGGATTTCATTGCGACCACTTGCGCCCCGAGGGTTCCAGCAAAATTCAGGATGGCAAGCCCGTTGCATGGCATAGGCGGTATGGGATCTTGGCAATGCACGGGCCCGGCATCAAGCAGGACCAGCGAATTTACGGTGCATCGCTTTTGGATATCACTCCCACTGTACTCGCGTTGTTCGGTTGTCCTGTCGCCGACGATATGGACGGCAACGTGCTTACGCAGGCTTTTGATTGTGCCGATTTTGAGATTAACACACTCCCCACTTATGAAAGTTGTGATAAGGCGTTAACGGTTGATGACGAAGAGGATCCCTGGCTCGCTCGTCGCACGATCGCCCGTCTTGTCGATTTGGGTTATTTGCAAAATGACACTACGGAGGGGGTTGCGCTGGATCGTGCGCGAAATTTAGGTCAGATACATGCATCGGCCGGACGTCCATTGCTCGCCATAGAGCAGTATGAAGAAGTGCTGGCCAAGAACCCTGGAGACAAAGGGGCGCGAGTTGCTATTGCAGCCTGCCGTCTTCAGCAAGGCCAGTTGGATCTGGCGGAAAGTATGGTGCAAGACGTCCTTACGGACGAAGAAGACGCGCCGATGGCGAATTACTATCTGGGAATTATTAATTTGCAGCGCGGCAAAACGGGAATTGCGCTTAAACACTTGCTACTTGCAGAGAGAGCGAATCCTGGTTGGATTGAATTACAGTGTCAAATCGGTGCCGCTTACCTGCGACGAAAATGGTGGAATAAAGCTGTTCAAGCCTTTCAGAAAGCTATCGAAATTGATCCGGACTCCGCCGAAGCTCACGACGGTCTGGGTGTGGCTTTTCGCGAGCTCAAGCGATTCGAGGATGCTGTTTACCAACATATGAAATCGATTGCTCTGCTGCATTACAGGCCGCAGACTCATATCAATCTCGGGCTTGCGCTTGCGGAGACTGGTCAATTCGATTGGGCGATTCGTGCTTTCGAGGTTGCCATTGAACAGAATTCGAACCATCCGTTTCCGTATCGTTGCCTAGCCCGGATCTACCGTGAGGCCAAGGGCGATCCGGTGAAAGCAAAAGAGTACGGGCATCGCGCGCAATTTTTGGCGAAGCGAAGATTGGAAACGAAGGACAATGGCAAGCAAACCGCATGTGCGGTCAAGCAAACGTTAGACCCTTAATAGAGAATGAACATGAAAACCGCCAAGCTATTCTGCTTAATGATCATTTTCGTCACCTACTTGCAACTGACGGTGCCAAGCCAGGCGCCTGCTGCTGAGTATTTTACCGAGCACTGGTCCGGTGGGGGTGTTGTCGAGGACATTGCTTACCACCGGTTGACGTTTACGCCGAACGGTTCTCCGGCGTTTTACGGACTTTGTGTGGAGCCTGCGACTGAACTCCCTGTAGAGCCTGCGGGCGGAGAGATTTTCGAATACCTGGTAGAATGGGATTGGGAGGAAGTCACTTTACGCGACGGCAAACGTGTGTGGCTTTACGGCCAAGACTACGACCGGATTTTCGTGGGTTCGAGTGGATTCATCACGTTCACGCAGGGGGACCCTGACGGCTGGGTGGGTCTGTATTCGCATTTTCGTTTCGCGCGTGTGGCAGGTGTCAGTGGATGGCTCTCTCCCAATGAGAATGTCAGTTGGAAACAACTCGACGACCGTGTCGCGATCACGTGGGATCAGGTGTACGAACACTGGCTCGCCGGGGGCGGTCCCAGCACTTTTCAGATCGAACTTTTTTTTGATGGGAGAATTCGTATCACCATTCTTGGCGTGGGCGTTTATGATCCAATGGTCACGGGGCTTTCTGAGGGGTTGGGGATTCCGGATGATTTTGTAGAAACGGATTTCACTGAATATGGGTGTGATCCTGTCCCTCCTCTGGTTTATGATTCGACGGTGGTGACGCCCTTGGATACTTCAGCGCTGCTTGAGTTGCGCAGTTTGGATGATGGGTTGCCGGATCCGCCCGCCATGGTTGAAACCGTCATCGTTTCTTTGCCGGGGCAAGGTACGCTTCGCGACCCGGGCTCGGGACCGATTCAAACTGTTCCGTTCGCCCTGGCAGGGTTCGGTCGGCATGTGGAGTACACGCCGCCTTCCGGTTTTGGGGGGGTGGAAGAGTTTCAGTTTCGGGCAACCGATGGCGGTGTGCCCTATGATGGCGGAGATTCTCTTAACGCCGCAACCGTGACTATCCATGTTTCTCAACCGCGTGCTGTTTATAAGTTCCCGCTCGATTTCGATCCCGGTTGGTCGACTGAAGGTTCTTGGGCATTTGGCGCGCCGCTTGGCCAAGGAAGTCATAACCACGATCCGACGAGTGGATACACCGGTGATTATGTGTACGGTTATAATCTTGCGGGCAATTACGAGGACAATATGCCTCCAACGTACCTGACTTCGACGGCGATCGATTGTTCACAACTGGGTGATGTGGAATTGAGGTACTGGAGGTGGCTCGGAATCGAAACGACGTGGTTCGATCATGCCAGTGTCGAAGTTTCAAAGGATGGTGAAACCTGGGAGCAGGTGTGGGATCTTGTCAGTTCGACATTGAGCGAGGACGAATGGTCCTTGCAGACGCACGATATTTCGGCAATCGCCGATGGTGAACCGACGGTTTACGTACGTTGGGTCATGGGACCAACCAATGCACAGAACAATTTGCCGGGTTGGAATATCGACGATATTCAGATATGGGCGCTGGCTCCCGCCTGTTATTTGACTTATGAAGGGGATGCGGATCAAGATTGTGATGCTGATTTGGTCGACTTTGCCGGTTTCCAGCGATGCTATGCCCGTGTACCGGTATCGCAGCCCTGTTTGGCGTTCGATCTCGAACATGATGGTAATGTCGGTGCCGGCGATTTCTTGATATGGTTGCAAAACATGACCGGCCCTATCAATTAGTTTGTTACAATAACAGAGGGGTCTGCGGTTTATGCATGAGTAGCGGGCAAAAATTCGGTTTATGAGGCTGTGTCTTATCATAGTCCGTGCGAATTTTGCGATCTTGCGATAATATAAAAGTTGACGTTTTGCTCCCTATAAAGAATGCCGTGGGGATTGTCTTGCTGTTTTGTATAGGATTGATAGCAGTTTCAAACCAGACGTAGTGCTCAGAAGTGGCTTGCGGTCAGTGCCGGACACGGTGTCGGACGCTGCACCCGGCTGGAGCTTGCTTTAGCCAATGACTGGAGCAAGCCTGTGGCGTTAGAAATTCTTCCCGTTATTGAGAATATTCTCTACGGCGCACACGCCTTTTCTATAAGTCGCGGCATAATTTCGCCCGCATCGCCTTTGAGCCAGATGTCGCCACTACCGGTTTTCGGATCGACAGTAATTATGGATGTTCTGCGGTTCCTGGCTTCATGAACGAGACTGGCGGCAGGGTACACCTGGCACGACGAGCCCACCGCAAGCATGCAATCACACACGGCAGTCGCTTTAACGGCGTTGCTCCAATCAGGCTCGCTGAGCGAGTCACCGAAAAGGACGATCTTGGGTCTGTATTGACGGAGAAACTGTTCGCCGATGTAGGGCATTAGCCGATCATGGAGGTTGGCGAAGTCGGTATTGCCCGTCATAATCGGTTTGAGAATCTCGCCAATTTCGAAGATGTCCTCGCGCGATAACGTTTTGACAACACGGCCCGCGAAATCAACAAGTTCGTAAAGCGAGCCGTGTACTTCGCATACTTCACGGCTACCGGCGCGTTGATGCAGTGCGTCAATGTTCTGAGTAATGACCGTGACGGGTTTGTGTTCCTGCATCGCTGCGATGGCATGGTGCGCAGGATTGGGTTCTGCTTTTGCAATAGGTGTGATGAGTTCGTAAACAAACTGCGCAACGCGATGTGGCTCTGAGGTCAGTTTGTCGGCGAGTCCAGGCCAGGACGCGAACTCGTCGGCCGGGAAGCGGGCCCACAGCCCGTCCTCGTCGCGAAAGGTGGGGATACCGCTTTCGGCTGACACGCCTGCACCGGTAAAGATGACGATCCGATTTGCTCGCCGCAGCGTGGTCGCAGCATTCTCCAATAACTCTGCGGTGTCGTTCATGATTCTATTCGATGGGAACCTAGTTGCGACGCTTGAGGTCCAGATCGACACCTGAGTGTTCCAAAATAGCAATCATCGAAACCACGCATACGCATTGGACCAGCAGGAGTGTCGCCTGTGCCCACTCGACACGTGGCAAAGCGACGGCGCCAGCCCCTGTAGCTGCTGTTGCTAGATAAATTGTACCAACAGCCTTTCGCACGCTCATGCCTCGGCGGACTAATCTGTGCGAGAAGTGTCGCCGGTCACCTTTAAGCGGGCTGTCGCCCATCCGTAAACGGTGAATGACTACGCTGGTTACGTCGTAAAGCGGTACCGCCAGTACCACGATCGGCACGAATACGCCGAGCGGCGTAAGTCCTTGCCGCGGGTCGTAGAACGTTGTGAGTATGGTCACAACGGCCATGAAGTACCCAATGACCAAGCTGCCCGCATCGCCCATGAAAATGCTCGCGGGTTGGAAATTAAAAGCCAGGTATCCAACCATAGCCCCGCTGATGACCAGCGCGAGCGTAGGTACGAAAATCTGTCCCACGCCGAGGGCGGCAAGGGCGAAGATCATAGATGCGACCGCCGCTACGCCGGCACTTAGGCCATCCATATTGTCGAGGAAATTGAAGGCATTGGTAATCAGCACGATCCATAGAACGGTTACCGTGATCGAGATCGGTACCCCAAGAAACTCAACGATGCGAATGCCGACCGGTCCTGCGATGAAGATAGCGACAAGAAATTGCACGATAAACTTCACGCCCGGCCCCAGGGCTTTGCGGTCGTCGATCAGGCCTGTTATGTGGAGAACCAGCGCACCGCCAGCTATCGCGAGAACGCTCGAGAGCTTTGAAGAGATGCCGGACAGGTGCGTTTGGATCGTCGCCGGCAACCAATCCGCAGTGCCGTGCTTGTGCAGGTAGTACCCAAAAAGTGTGCCGCCTACGATTGGCAAGAGAATGGAGGCGGTGATCGCGACGCCTCCGCCCAGAGCGATGGGTTTTTCGTGCTGCTTGTGACCGGCGGGCCGATCCACAAATCCGCTACGGCGCGACCAGGCGCGCATCAAAAAAGTCAGCACCAAAGAGAGTACAAACGTGGAGCCAAAAGCCAGTAGGGCAACACCGTACATGATAAACAGTGTAATCTGCAGGTTGGTGTCCCGCTATAGATACGTGACGGAATTCAATGGAAAATCATTATCCAAACCGCTAGCGCCCACACGCAGGTAACCTGACAATGCGAAAAGTTCAACTTTGAAAGTTTAAGTCATATCGTGCGCCTGCGCGAACTATCTTGCATTCATAGCTTGCTTAGCTGACTTTCGATGGCTTCTAACAGTCGTTCCATGCGGAAGGGTTTATTGATGTAGTCATCCACGCCCAGGCTTTGTGCCCACATCTGGTGCCGTTTGCCCTCGTTGCCCGTAATCATGATGATTAAAGGAGCCTCGCCTTTCTTTTTGTTGGCTTTGAGCTTCTCGAGAACGAGGAATCCGCTTCGTTTCGGCAACATCGCGTCGAGCACGATAAGATCGGGTGCAAACTCTTCCGCCCTGTCCATGGCGAGGTTTCCGTCACCTGCGATCTGTAATTCGGCCCCCTTGCCATCGAGGAGCGCCTTGATTGCCGTGACGATATCCGGATCGTCGTCAACGATCAAAATCCTTTTACCTTCAAAGACTTTACTCACGATAGATCTCCCAAAGGTTGAGGTGGGACCAACTTACTATAGGGCAGCGCCCAAGACCGGAGCAAGCGGGTGGTGGGCGTGACGTTCGGTGGGAAACCCCAACGAAGCGATTCTTACGGGTTTTGCCTTGAGAAATTCAGAGCAAATCCTTTTGTGGCGTCTTACGATGAACTTATGCCGCAAAGCAGGCAGATGACAATCATGCCGGCTGCTTCTCATTGTAATTGATATAAACCTCCCTTGCCTCTCGCAAGGTATGCTCATCCCATCAAACCACATTTTGGCTCGATTGTAAACACTTGTGCCGATGTGGCACAACCGATCAAGCTAGTGGATTGATGGTGAGCCCTGTCGCTAGTTTCGGGAAAAAGTACGTGCTTTTTTGAGGCATTAGTCCGCCGGCCTCGCTGACTGCACGCAGGTGGGCCATCGGTGTTGGATTAACCAACAATGCGACCCCCCCCTCATCCTTCGCCGTCTGACGCGCGTTTTCCACGGATTTTACGTAGCGTACCTTTGGATCGGTGCCTAATTCGCTTTTTAGTAATTCATCAATTAGGTAGCGATGCAGGTAGGCCGCGTCCAGGTCGTACCATGGCTCAACTTGATCCGGTTCGAGGGTTTTCAACTTGGTACGGTCCGAAAAACGCAGGTACGCATCCTCGCCGGATGCGCCGTCCACCAAGTGAATATCCGCGTGATTTGCGTCGCACTTTTCGACACCAGCCCGCCAGGCCTTAAGTACGGTCGCCAGGTTCACGCCCGCAAGGGCTCGGTTGTAAGCAATGATGAGGCTTCCGGGGTCGTCCATGCTGCCCAGCACCATCATGGCGAAATTGGCTGGATGATCTTCGGGCAGGTTTCCACTGTTTTGTTCCTTCACGAACTCCCGGTAGTTGAGTGCCGTGCCATAGCGATGATGCCCGTCGGCAATGTATACTCTCTTGTCCGCCATAGCCGAAACGACGGAGTCGATTACGCCCGGATCGGTAATAATCCACATGCCGTTTTTAACGCCGTCCAATTCTGCGCTGACGTCGGGCGCTTTGGCGACGGTGGTCTCGAAAGCTTTGCCGATGCGATTTTCGGGATCGGTATACAGGCCGAATACCGCAGAGATGTTCGCCCTGGTCGTTTTCATAAGAGCGAGTCGATCTTCCTTCGCACCGCCAAAGGTCTTTTCATGTGGCAAGATGACACCGTCGGAGAACGGTTGAAGGCGAATACGGGCAATGTATTTCTTGCGGGTGTACGTTTTCCCGTCATGCTCGAAAGTCTGATGGTAGAGATACAGCGCGGGCGTTTCTTCGCGGATTAACGTGCCGTCGGTGAGCCAGTCCTCGAGAATTTTCGCCGACTTTTCGTAGACTTCGATGGGGCCGAGCGATTTAGGCGGAATGTGGGGCAGGTCGATGGCGACGATGTTTCGGTCGCTTTTGGTCAGCAATGCGTCTTTATCTGATGGATCCAGCACATCGTAAGGCGGGGCGATTTGCTTACTGAGGTCACCGCCCCAGCGTGTATGATCAAACCGAATAGCGCTGAAAGGTGCGATCGTCGCCATTTTTGACTCCTTGAGTGAGCTGTGATTTCTCGGTCTTGGGACACTCTAAGCCTGTAGAATGGCGGCTGCAAGATCGATGCCGCGAAGAACGCATGTTCTTCCTGGAAGTAGGTAGAACTGCTTTGAAACTGCTCTAAGGCTGGGGAATTCTGTGCTTACCCGCCGATAGGAGATACAAAGCGCCTGTGCGCAGTATCTGAGCTTCCAGTTGAGGATCTGACGAGGTCGGCAGGCACGCACCATCCCGGGAAAGGCAGAACATGTCCACGACACTAGCGATGGTGAGCGGCGGATTAAAAAGTGCGATCGCCGCGATGCGCTCCAGTCAGGGTGCGGATATCATCCTATTACACATTGATTATGGTCAATCCACCGCTAAGGCGGAGCGGACCGCTCTAAGAGGCTTGGTGAGTGCGTTTCCTCGAGCCCGGGGGGTGGGCATCGAGCTTCCGTACGTTATCGGTTTGGATCGCCAGGCGAGTTCCGCAGCCCAGGATGCAGCCATGACCACCGGCGAAGGAGCGCCCGCCAAGCTGTCTGCCCTGAGTATCCGCGGGTTAATGCCCGTCATGATGTCCTCGGCAATGCATTGCGCAGGGCGATTCGGAGCCCACACGATCACTTGCGGTCTAAGTGAGGAAAGCGGCGGGAAGACGCCATTGCTTAATTTCGCCGAAGGTCAACCGGGACGACTCCGGGAACTGGTACATACTTTCAATATGATGGCGGAAACTTCGCTGCCGGAGAAGAATGCCGTGCAACTGGAAGCTCCGCTGGTGGACCTGAGCTATGCGGACGCTCTCCGTCTGGGAGCCCGACTCAGCGTGCCGTTCGAGCGGACCTGGAGCTGCGAAGCGGGGCGATCCTCCGCCTGCATGAACTGTTATTCGTGTCAGGCAAGACTGAAAGCTTTTTCGGATGCCCGGTTGTCCGATCCACTCATGGATGCGGGCTCGGCAACTAGGACGTAGGCCGGGCTAGCATCGCAAGTGCTTGCCCGACATTTCTTTACGGTCTGGATGTCAGATCGCTATTCGTCGCTGATGAGACCCTCTTGCAGGTATGTGAATTGCCATGTAGAGTATGATTTTGCCCACCCGGTTGTGTGGTGGACCTTATCCAAGCCGGTACTTGGCGCGCCGGTTTGTCATTCAATCGATCATAGCGCCGGTTCGCATCATCGGCGATTGCCATGCAAATCACTTACGAGGCGGATACATCGAACATGACGGTAATGCTTCATGAGATTGCGGAGCAGGTTCGCGCTGGCGAACTGGATCAAGCATTGCAGCGAATCGAGGGCATTGAGGAGAACGACGAGAACCGTGTCGATCTGCTTTACCTTCGCGGCTACATCCACGAAACAAAGCACGAGTGGAACAAAGCAATGGAGCTTTACGAGCGTGCGGTGGAATTGGAACCGGATCATATTGAATCGTCATTCCGGTTGGCGTTGCTATGCGATTTGCACGGTGACGACGAACGCGCGATGGAACTCTACGACCACTGCACGCGCTTCGCACCGGTTTACATCAACGCATTGCTCAACAAGGCGGTGCTCCTGGAAGAGCAGGGCGATCTGGATGACGCGGAACGCTGTGTTCAGCAGGTGCTCAAGGAGCATCCGGACCATGAGCGGGCGAGGCGTATCGAGTCGTCGATTGATGCGTCCTACAACATGATTTTCGACGAGCGCACACAAAAAGAGCGTGATGCGCGAAATGCGGTTCTGGATTTGCCCGTTTCCGATTTCGAGTTATCGGTACGCAGTCGCAACTGCCTCAAACAGATGAACATTCGCACGTTGGGCGATTTGCTTCGCACGACGGAAGAGGAATTGCTCGCGTACAAGAATTTCGGGGAAACATCGCTCAATGAAATCAAAGCGATGCTCTCGCAAAAAGGTTTGCGCTTGGGGCAATCGACCATCGACAGTCAATTCCCGGAGCCGCAGGTAGCGGCTTCCGGTCCCGTCCCGCTCGACAGTGATCAAGCTATTTTACTCGGCAAGCCGGTTTCGGAGCTTGAACTGTCCGTGCGCTCGCGCAAGTGTTTGCAGCGTTTAGGTATTGGTACGCTTGGCGAACTGACGATGCGCAGTGAAACGGAATTGATGTCCATTAAGAACTTTGGACAGACATCGCTCAACGAAATCAAACGCCAGCTTTCGAACTTTGGCCTAACCCTTCGGGGCGGGCATTGATTCAGGAGCTTGCTACTCGTGTCGTGGGCAGTTGAACTCTTGCGGAAACGCCGACGAATCGCCCGCACGGTAATACCCGATCCAATGAAACGCTTCGCGGCCATCCCTGGAAGGGGTAGTCGGCGGAGCGTCTTTTTTGCTCTTATTGCCCTGATGGCGACGGCGGTTTCGCTTGGATGCCGTCGGAGCGAAACGGGTGATCGGCTTGCAGTGGTCAGGCCCTACTCTCCCCCACCTCTGGTTCGCGTGCTGCTGGGTAAAGGACTATCGCGTGCTCGCTTCAGGGCTCCGAAAGAAGTCTCCATCCACGATGGTGAATCCTCAATGGAAGTAACCATAAATGATTGGGGCGAACTTCACTTGGAAAGTGGAGGCGGCTTTCTGTTCGGCGATAGGTCCATCGATGCTTTTCGATTCACGCTTTCGCCCGCGGCCAACACGGCAATAAGTCTTTCCCGGATGCGTAAGGGCGAGTGGTCACTTGCGATGTCCGTGCCGGGCGAACTTATCGTGGAGGTGGATGAAAAGGGCGGATTCAGTGTCGTTAACGAATTGGATGTCGAATCTTATGTTGCGTGTGTCGTGGCGGTGGAAGCTTGGCCTGATTTTCATGAGGAAGCATTTCGCGGCCAGGCGATTATCGCCCGGACCTATGTGCTTGATCAGCTCAAGCGTAAGCCCGATGCCGCTTATCACGTCGTTTCAACGGAGGCTTCTCAGGTCTATCGCGGCATCCGGCGTAACCGCGCAGGTACGGTCGCCGCCAAAGCCACGGACTACACGCGCGGTATTGTGTTGACCTTTTTCGAGGGTAAATCGCGACGGATTTTTCCTACTTATTATCACTCAGCTTGCGGTGGGTTGACACAGTCCTCGGCGATCTACGGACCCGGAGACGATCTTCCTCCCTTGCGTGGTGGCGTCAGTTGCGACTATTGCAAGATTGCGCCGAACGGCGCGTACCGATGGGAAACGGTGCGGTTTTCTCGTGGCGAGGTGTTTGAAAAGTTGTGTCGCCGCTACAGTCAATTGCGATCCATGGGCGGGATGGCTGGCTTGGAACCGATCGAACGAAGCGCTGGTGGCCGAATTGTACGCGTACGCCTTGACGGGACAAACGGGGAGTCCTACGAAATGCTTGCGGAACATTTACGGCTTGCGCTTGGCTCACGAAAGGTCCGCAGCACGTATTGCGAGATTTCCATCGAGGGTGACGAGGTAGTGTTTAGCGAAGGCAAAGGATTTGGACACGGTCTGGGGCTTTGCCAGTGGGGTATGGAAGGGCAAGCGAGAGAAGGAAAGAGTGCGAGCGAAATTCTCAGCTACTACTACCCGGGAACATCGTTTTCCCGCGCTTACTAGGGCAAGCTCTAGCTGGTGTTTATGATCGCCGAAAGTTATCCATCGCGAGAGGATTGTGACTGACTGGGCCGGCTTCGAATTTCGAGCCTGTCTCGCACATTCCCGGCCAGCCAGATTTTCTCACAATCCTCCCTTGCGTCGAGTACGCCCAGGAGCATCAAATGCGCCAAGGCCGCAACGGAATCGTGATCTCCGCCCTCCGATTCGATCAGATCTTCTGGCGCGGTATTTTTTAGAAATCTGTTCAGCATTTCGGCGGATTGATGCGCGCTGATTCGCGTCAAACGAAGACGCATCCGCAGTCTCCTTAGACCCAGGATGATGAGGTCCGGTCCGGGGATAGATTGGGGCGGTAACCAGGAAAGGCCACGGAGGTCGTGGGCGAGGATAAGTAACGCCCGTCCGGGATCGACTTCTCGATAAGTGTAGTACCCGGTTCTCTTTAAGTTGCGAATGGTCAGTCCAATCTCACTTAGAAAAGCAATTCCCGCAAAGGGGGCGGCGCAAATAAAGCTTTTGGACACCCACCAGAGTATGAATTCGCCAACCGTCTGGTTGGCAAGTAAATCGGTGGAACCGGCAATTCCGCGGAATAAGATGCAACCGGTCACCAGCATTAATGGAAGGAAGGTCAGCAATGCGCCGCAGGTTATCATGCTAAGAGAATTGATGGTGAGAATCTGATCGCGACGGTGCAGAATCTGCTGTATTACCGATTTGGTCATAACGAAAATAGGTTACTTGCTGTATAGACTACGGTCCATATTCTTGTTGGTGGTGTGCCGTTTAGCATTTCAGTCGCCGTAAGTACGGCATGCTCCAATGCCTGCAATGTACTGGTGATTCGGAGAATGTTTATCCTATGAATCCTGAAGAAAGGGGGCGGGCGGAGGATTGCTCTCGGCGTGGTTTTCTGCAGTCCGGAACTGAGTAGCAGTGAAGTGGACGTCAGTTCGAATAGTCCTTTTGCTGGGCTGAGGATGACAACTGATCCGTTGTTCTTTGCCCGCTTCAAGTCTCTTTGCGCTTACGTGGCGCGGGAAAACAGGCGCGTGAGCGGGAATCCTATAGCAGTTCCCATCCAAACGTAGCGTTCAATGTCGACTCTCCGGCAATACAAAACACGGTGTCGGACGCCACACCTGGCTAGAGCTTTCTCTCGCCATTGCTGTTCGGGTACATCGCCGGCCTGCACGTATTGATGTAGCCTATTGCGATTAAAATCTATACAGTGGGTTTGCTGTACTTTGAAAGTTAGGAAGAGGTAGCTTCCGCTGCTTCCTTCGCCTTTTTTTCCGCCTCGGCCTTTTCTTTGGCGAGTTGCTTGGCGTATTGCGGTTCGGGGTCGCCGAAGTACATCATCACTTCGGCGGGGCATTTCTGTAGAACCTTTAGCGGCAACTTCTCTTCCGTTTCGTAGTTGTCGTAATTGACGTGGGCGAGATTGTTGTCGACTTCAAAGATATCTGCAGCAAGCCTCTGACACAGACTGCAACCGATGCATCCGACCTTACATACTGCTTTGACGCTCTTGCCCGGCTCTTTGTTGGCACAGGCAACTGTGAGCATACGGTTTTCCTTGAACGGAATACGCTCAATCAAGTCGCGCGGACAAGCCTTAACGCATGCGCCGCAACCCGTGCATTTGACGTAGTCTACTTCCGGCTTGCCGTCGACCATGTGCAGTGCGTCGTAATCGCAGGATTCCACGCAGTCGCCAAAACCCAAACAACCATACACGCACGCCTGGGTTACACCGACCACGTTTGCCTCAACGCAACTTTCCACACCGTCGTACTCGACCACGCCCAGTTTGTCCTGACGCCTCGCTCCGCAATGAATCACCGGGCGATACGGTAAGGTCTTGACGACTTCAACGCCAAGAACCTTCGCCACCGCTTCGGCCGTGCTTGTGCCACCCACCGGACAACCGGAGACTTCCGCACGCTCCTCGATGACCGCCTTGGCAAAGTCGCTGCAACCCGCAAAACCACACCCGCCACAGTTCGCTGCAGGCAGTACTTCGTTCACTGCGGGAATGCGTGGATCCTCCTCCACGTGAAGTTTTTCCTTCGCTACGCCAAGAAGCGTCGCGAACAGGAGCGTCAATGCGAAAAGAACAATTGCGGCGAATAGAATTGTCGTCGCCATGGTTTCAAACTCCAAGCCGGAAAAAGGGAGCCATCCCTATTATCTCTTTTGCTCACCGTACCACTGCTTCAAATAGTGAGTCTTCTCCAAGTCTCTGTCGCCCGAATGGTAAAGCCTATGTTATCGCGTCAGACCACGGTGGTACCTGCGGCCATTAATAATCGATCATTTGCCGATGCCCGTGAACCCCATGAACGCGAGCGACAGAATTCCCGCCACCAGCATTGTGATGCCCGCTCCCTGCAGCGGCTTGGGTACGTCGGAAAAGTTAATGTGCTCGCGAATACCAGCCATGATCGTGATCGCAAGCGTAAATCCCACGCCTCCGCCAAACGCATACGTTGCGGCATTGATCAGGTTCTGGGTCTCGGGCTTCATGTCGATGTACAAACACGCACCTAGAATGGCGCAGTTGGTCGTAATCAGTGGCAAAAACACGCCGAACGCTTCGTACAACGGCGGAAAAAACTTTTTCAAGTACATTTCGACGAGTTGCACCATCGAGGCGATGACCATGATAAAAGCAACGTACTTGAGAAAGTAAAGTGCGCCTGCATTTTCGAACACGGCGGTGCCTACCCAATTGAACAATCCGTGCACGATAAGCCAAGTGACCACACCGGAGACGGTAATCACGAACGTCACTGCGCAACCCATGCCAAAGGCCATGTCCACTTTGCGTGAGACGCCCAAAAACGGACAAATGCCAAGGAAGCCCGCGAGGACCAAGTTGTTGACCAGCGCAACGCCGATGAAGATGGTGATGAGCAATCCGAAATCCATTACGCACCTCCCTCAGATTTGCTGCGAATCCAGTTAACCACGCCGATGACCACACCAAGTGTCAGGAACGCGCCCGGCGGGAGGACCATAATGACCCAATTGTGTCCGTTGTCGGCGAAAGACGAAGGCATGATTTGAATGAATCCCTCCGGTGCGATGCCCGGGATCGGGAAGGGGAACGTCCAGGTTCCCGCGCCGAGCAACTCGCGAATCACACCGAGTATGAGCAAAGCGAATGTGAATCCGATACCGATGCCGAAGGCATCCGCCAATGATCGAGCCAGTCCATTCCTGATGGCCACGACTTCCGCACGGCAGATGATCATGCAGTTCACGATAATGAGGGGAATGAAGGGTCCTAGCTTCATCGCGACGTCATAGACAAATGCTTTGAGCAAAAAGTCGGCGATTGTCACGAACGTGGCGATGGTGAGTGTGAAAATCAAGATGCGTACGTGAGGCTTGATGAGATTTCGCAAAAGGCTTGTGATGGTGTTGCTCATGACTACAACAAAAGTGGCCGCCGCCCCCATCACCAGCGCATTCGCGACCGAGTTCGTAATCGCCAGCATCGGACACATGCCCAGAAGCTGTACGAGCACGGGATTGTTGTTTACGATCCCGTCAGTAAATTGCTTCAGATTCGATCCGTTTTCGTCTGCCATAATCGGGATTCCCGGCTGATGTTATTGTGACGCTGTTGTCGCCCGCCTTAATGCTTCCCTTATCGATGCTGATCCAGTTGAGGTTTAATCCTCATGATGATGTCGTTCACGATATCCATCACGTATTGGCTTGAGTACGTCGCGCCGGTAATCGCCTGGATGTCGTTGGGGTTCTGAGGGTCCTGCTTGGTTAAGCTGAAAGGTCCATTCGTGGACCTGCCAGTATACTGGCGAGGGTAAAAGTTCTTCTCTGCCGGGTCAGTGGTGATCTTGTCGCCCAAACCCGGCGTTTCATTCTGGACAAGCACCTTAATGCCGGTGATGGTGTTCCCATCAGGGGACAGACCGGCCACCAGCTCGATTGTGTCTACAAAACCGCCGGTGCTGCCGACGATCGCCCAGCCGGCAAGCTGGCCGTTATTGTCGAGACATTTGTAGACGTTGTTTCCATCAATCTCGAACATCGTAGGCGCTTCACTGCCCAAGTCCGGAACAACCTCGGCAATACCTTGATTCAGCGCGGCTTTCTTATTGTCCTGGATTCGGTCGTTTAATCCGGTCTGAGCTCCCGCTAACAGGCACGCAAAGCCGATGCCCATGAGCAGCACAAGCCAGGATTCGTCGATGAACTTCTTCACGGTTATCTCTTCCTAATAAGGGACAGTCACCGATTTCATCAAGTATCAGTTGTTATCGCCGTCCGGGCTTACTAACGTCTTTCCCCGGACGACATCGATCGCATTCACCGTCACCGAGCCGGTGCCTCGGTGCTCCGGTTGTGACACTTAAGCGGGTACCTTGCCGCCGAATGGCTCGGGCACGGTCCAGCGTTCCAACAGTGGCGTGATTGCATTCATGATCAGGATCGCAAACATGAAACCTTCCGGATACGCGCCGAACAGGCGGATGATCATAACCAACGCACCCACACCGAAGCCGAAGATTAATCGTCCCCACGGCGTAATGGGCGCACCGACGTAATCCGTCGCGATGAAAAACGCGCCGAACATCAGAGCGCCGCTGTTAAGGTAATACAAAGGCCCCTGGAAACTTTCCGGAGCTAGAAGCTTCGCCAATACTGCGATAAGCAACACCGCGACAAACACGCCCAGCGGTTGACGCCAATCGGCGATTCCGCGGAAAACCAGGATCAATCCGCCAAACAGCGCAGCCAAGGCACTCGTCTCGCCGATGCAACCGCCGACGTTACCGATGAACAGTTGCCACTGCGTCGGCATAGCCGCCTTTACTTCCTCTGCCTGCGCGAGAAATGCCTCTGCTTTGGCGGGCTCGGCTTCGCCCGCTTTCGCGATGAATTCAGAGTATTTTGCGGCCTGGTAGAGCGGAGTCGCGGTAGTGATCGCGTCGATATCTTCCGCGCTAAGCGCTGCGACTTCGATACCCTTGTCCTTTGCGGCAGTTTGCTTCGCGTCGTCCATGCTCAGGACAGTAGGTGTCCAAGTGACCATCGCCGCGGGAAAACAGATCATAAGGAACGCGCGTCCAACCATCGCTGGGTTGAACAGATTTTGACCCAGACCACCGAATACCGCCTTCGCGAGGGCAATGGCGACAGCGCCGCCGATGAAGGCCATATACGGGTCGAGAGAAGGCGGAAGCGAGAAAGCCAGAATCACGCCCGTCACAATCGCCGAGCCATCGCCCAATGACGATTGTTCCTTCCCGCGCATCCAGTTGCCCACGGCTTCAGCGACAAGGCATCCCGCGACAGTTGCGATTGTAAGAACAACCGCATCCACTCGATAAAACCATAAGGCCGCGACGAACATGGGAAACATGCCGGCGAGCACGCTGAACATGATCTGCCGAGCGGAAAGATGGCTCGAAAGGTGCGGGGCGGAGCTAACCAGAAACTCTCGCTCGGTCAGTGCTTTCTTATCAACCGCTTCACTCATGAGTCACGATCCTATTTAGTAAGCTGTCAGCATTTCGCTGTAAGCTTTCAGCTGTCAGGAAGTTTTTCGAACTAACTGTCATTCCCGCGCCGACCGGCGGTCCGTGAACCGCAGAAATGATGTTTACTTCTTCGCCTTCTGGGTCTGGATCAAGCGATACTGGTTCTTCCCCGCGCGGATATACTGGGCGAGGGGGATCTGGGCTGGACACACAAAGGAACAACAACCGCACTCGCAACAGGCTGTCATGTTGTACTTTATTGCGAAATCATAATCTCGGTGGCGCACCGCTTGAGCGATCTTCGTTGGCGACAAATGCAGTGGGCAGAAATCCACACACTTCGAACAGCGAATGCACGGCGTTTCCTTGCCGCGGGCCGTCTCATCCGGTGTCATCACAGTGATCCCGCCCACACCCTTGGTCACCGGAACATTCAAGCTGGGAACGGTCGGACCCATCATCGGTCCGCCAGCGAGTACCTTCAACGCGGTGTCGCGAAGTCCGCCGCAGAAATCGATCAACTCGCTGAACATCGTGCCAACCGGAACGAGGTAGTTCCCCGGTTTGCTCACTCCGCCGCCCGTTACGGAAACCACGCGGTGAGTGAGCGGTAACCCCTCAACCACCGCCCGTGAGATCGAGTGTGCGGTGGCAACATTGACCACGACCACGCCTACATCCAGCGGCAATCCCTTCGGAGCGCTGGGGACGGCTCGACCGAGCACCGCCGGAATGAGCTGTCGCTCACCGCCCATGGGGTACTTGGTCGCGCAAACCGCCACTTCCACGCCCTCGCGACCGGCGGAGGCTTCCTTCATCGCCTCGATCGCGTCGGGCTTGTTGCTTTCAATGCAAACGATCGCCCGCTTAACGCCGGCCGCCCGCGCAGCGAGTTGCAGGCCGAGCACGATTGCCTCTGGGGTTTCCACCATCAAGCGATGATCAGAAGTCAGGTAGGGTTCGCACTCGCAACCGTTTAGCAGCAGCGTATCGACGGGGCGTTCGGGGTTCTTTTTCAACTTGACGTGCGTAGGAAAAGTTGCGCCACCCAGCCCGACCAGCCCGCCTTCGCGAATCGCGTTAACGATCTGATCCGGTTCGTAGTCTTTCGGCTCGACCTTGTCCCAGTCGCGGCGTAGGTAGTTCGCCGTGAAATTTTCGGGAACGATATCGCCTTCTTTGGCTGGCTTGAGCGGCATGGAAGGGGAACGCCTTCCACCAGGAAGCAGCGAAATATTCGCCGCGCCGGTCGTGCCGTTGATCGTCGCGTGGATCGGAGCGGAGACGAAAGCCTCCACGTCCGCAACCTTCTCGCCCAATTTGACTTCCGTCCTGGGTTTGACGGCTGGGATACACGGCGCCCCGATGTGCTGAGACATCGGAATGATCAAATCCTCTTTCGGCACAAACGCCGTGATCGGCTCGCCCTCGGAGTACTTTTTGCGGTGAGGCGGATGAATGCCGCGAGCGAACTGCTTTAATCCGCTGCCGTTGCTTCCCATCGATCAATCCTCATTTGTATGGCAAAGCCATCGACGGAGTCCGCCAACGGCCAATTTCGCGATTACGACGCCTGCGCTAAATCCCACTAACGCTCCCACACCCTGCAACAATTCGGGTGACATCGCCACCTGTTGGGCTAACGAGGCCTGAGCCAAGTGAGCGGTAGCGATAGCCAACCCTAAGGGCAGGAGAAATACGAACACGCACGAGATAACCATCAGCTTCCCATGAGAGAACGGCAGATTCTTCTTATCCCGAAAGGCGTCCGCCATCGGGCAGGAATCGGGCCCGTGACAATGCCCGCATCCCATGAATATCCGCTCCAAGAACGCCAATGTGAAAACCTCACACAGTAGGACCAGCCGAACCCTGGGCGTACACTCACCCTGGGGAGAGCAGATCGGCAAGATACGTGCCGCGCACCCGGACATGCGTAGCGGTAAACGGAAAGGAAAGCGGAGTCTGGTAAATAAAGACCGCATTTCGAAACATGTCGCGACGCGAAAAGGTACGAGACGGCGTTTACAGTTTTGTAATGGATAACTAGCGAAATTGTGTGTGCAATGCCGACTACTGTAACTGACCGCGATTTGTAAGTGCGGTAACGGTTGTCGGTTATCGCTGAAAAAGTAAGGCCGGCCACGACGGCTAAGATTGTGAATGATTAACAGGAGGGCGATCCGATGCGCAGCCTCGTACCCGTCAGTGTACTCGTGTGTTTTTCCACAGCTCACCTTGGCTGCACACCCAACCAAAATCCGCCTGCGGGCGATCCGCCCAGGATTGCTCTAACCGAGCAGTCAGTCACTTTCACGGCCGTGGAAGGTAACCAAAATCCCACTGACCAAGTTATCCAAATCGACAATAGTGGGGATGGCAGTTTCGACTTCACTGTTTCGAGCAATGCGGGTTGGTTGTTTGTTTCGCCCAATTCGGGCACTGTCTCCGATGAACCTGCCGCATTGACCATTGGCGTCGACATTTTCGGCCTGACGGCAGCCGAATCGCCCTACGAAGGTCAAATCAGCGTGACTGCGGATGAGGCGGATAACAGTCCCAAGGTCATTTCTGTCGCGCTCACAATCGATGCGCCATCTGCTTGTTCCACGCTTATGGAAGATGTGGAGGTGGATACCTCACTGAATGAGGATTGCTATGCGGTTTCAGGCACACTTTCCGTAAGAGGTGGGGCGACACTGCAAATCGATCCGGGAGTTACGCTGCGGTTTGGTCCTGGAGCGAAATTGCTGATCGAGGAAACGGGCGCCATTAGAGCAACAGGTACGGTGGAGGAGCCGGTTGTCATGACCGGTACAGTCGCAGCGATGGGACATTGGGAAGGTGTGGAGTTTGTTAACGCGACGTCGCAAAGCAGTCGGCTTGAGCACGTCGTCATTGAATACGCCGGTGGGGGGCCGGAAGACGAGAGGCAGGCCGGTTTGACCCTTACGGGAGAGACCGGTTCGTCGGTCGATCTGGTAAATTGTGAATTGCGAAACAATCAAGGTTATGGTTTTACCATTGATGCGGAATCAGGTTTCCGATCGTTCCGAAGCAACACCATGAAGGGCAACACGCTGGGGGCGGGGCTGGTTCAGGCTGATGACGTGCGTTCGCTGGATGACGAAAGCGTGTACAGTGGCAATGTTATCGATCGCGTGGCCATCGAGCTTTCCAGTCTCACCGAAGATGCAATCTGGTCGGCGCTTGATGTGCCCTACGAGGTGTTGGATGTGGTCACGGTGCTGGCGGATTTAGTGGTGCTGCCGGGTGTGGTTCTGCGATTTTCGGATGAGAGCGGCATTTTGATCGATGGCGGATCATTGTCATCGATCGGGCTGACGGACGACCCGATCGTTATGACAGGTGTGACGGATGTGGCTGGTAGCTGGCAAGGTTTGATTTTTCGGGGAGCTGATTCGATCAATAACCGGATTGAAAACACCGTCATCGAATACGCCGGCAGCGAAGCGAGCGATGCAGATCAATCCGCGGCCGTGGTGTTGCTGCCGGGCGTATCCGCAGTCAGGCTTACGATGAAGAACTGCGAAATCCGCAGTAGCGGCGGGCATGGCGTCTATATTTCTTCGCCGCTCAGTACGACCGTCAACGACGATATTAAGACCGTGAACGTGTTTGAGGACATTGCGGATCAGCCGGTATTCGAGGGCGACTAGAGCAAGCTCTAGCCAGGTGTAGCGCCCGATCCTGTATTTTGTACTGCCGGGAAGTCGACATGGAATGCTACGTTTGGATTGAAACTGCTATAGAAAGAGGCTACGAAGCTCGGCGACGTGCCGCGGGTTTAGTGCGGTGCGGCTGCAAAGCCGACAACACTCGCTCCCTGGCATCCGCCTCAATAGTGAGCAGGTGATTCAGAATCACAAGCTCGATGTCGTTTCGGGTAGCTTCGAGAATAACGTCCAGGATCTCCGCTCTGCGCAAGCTGTCCGCGCAGCTGTAGAGTTCAACGAGTTGCGAAGCGCACTCGCCATGTATCTCGTTTTGTACTTGAATTTCGATCAGGCGCGTTGCCGGGCCGACCGTGCGCATCCAGCGATCCAATACGCGAAATTCCGGATCAGTCTGCAGCAATTCGCCGGTGACTTTAATCACGCGACGCTCGCATTGAGAAACGCGGGCGGGTGACGAAGCGGTATCGCGAGCGATCTGCCGTAACGAGCGTTTTTCCTCCTCTTCGGGAATGAGTAATCGCTGTTCGATTAAGATGCGGATTAAGGCCGACTTGTCATTTCGGGTTGTTTTAGAATCCGCAACGATATCACCTGCCGTGCGAACCGCTCTTTCGTATTTTTTACGGATTCTCTCGGCGATGGTGGTCTCCGCCGATTCCGCCCCGACCTGTTTGAGCTTACGCTGATCCACGTTTGCCGAATCGGTATCCTCGTTGGTTACCACTTTGGTAAACGGCTCCATGCCCCGCGGATAAGAGTCGATCAGCGAATAAACTTGCGGGAAGTTCTGCGAAGACGACTTGATCGGCGTGTGATGTTCATGAGCTCTGAGCACGTTGGTGCCTTCCGTGGCTGAAAACGACAACCTGGAATCCGATTCCTCGTTTATTGAGTAATCACCTTGTGTATCTGCCATCCGCCGCGCCCGGTCGCGCGTGCCGACCGGAATGTTGATCAGGGTGAACTTGGATGCGAGTGCGCGATACACAGCCTGTTTGATGCGCGGGAAGGCGAACGCGGCGAAAGGAATTCCCTTTTTCGGATCAAAATCCTGCGCGGCTTGCATCAACCCCATGCACCCTTCCTGAAAAAGGTCATCGTACTCCCGCTGCCGGGTCGGCATGCGAAGCCCCGGCACCCGTCGCTTCAAATGCACCGCGACAAGCCCGAGGTTGTCTGCAACGAGCTTTCGTTGTTCCGCATTGAGTGCCTTGTGCTTCATGCCCTACGTTCCGGAATCGCGAAACATGATTGACTGTGCCGACTCATTGCCCTAACATACACAAAACATTTAGCGGAGTCAAGGTAGTACGGTTATGAGGCAATATTTCGTACTCGATAGTGCTGCGGGGTGCTTTTGTATAGATTCCGATGACTATGAAACCGCTGACGTACAAACGGCCCCTATTTTACTTCGGGTTGGTAGCGCTGTTGCTCTGGGTTGCTATAGCATCTGTCCTTGCGGTGGAATCCTATCGTGCCGGCAGTAATGTATATGTTTTGGGTACGATTATTGCTCTCGTGCTGTTTGTAATCACCGCATGGTGGTTATTGGCGGGTTTGGTTCGAGCTTTGGTCGTCGATGATGCCGGAGTGCATGTCTCGATTGGCTTTACGTGTCGCTGTTACTCTATCCTGGATGTGACCCAAATCGAGATCGACACTCGTAACGAGTCTTTCGTTGAGATATTTTTCCGCGGCAGGCTAAAGCCCATCGCGCTGTCGGCTGCCTGTTTCAGCGAATCAGGCCTTGTGCTTCACCGCGCGTTATTCGATAGATTTCCCGTTGGTGTGGTACATTTGAAGCAGAGGGGCCGCCCCTCACATACTAAGCCAACGCCGGCAACTGACAAGCGCGTGGACGATTTCTTCGCCCAGGCTTCGTATGATGAACTCCTGGAAACGAATGCGAGGCTCTGGGCTCATCGCAAACCGCTGCCGGAATTCGCTATGTACGTTCCCCCGCCAGCTGTCGTATGGCTGGCCGAAAAACTTGGTGGCAAACCAAACACAAGGCTCACGTGTAACGATCCATATGAATTCGATGTCGTGTCGACGGAGTATTTAGCTCAGACTCGACGGGCTGATGTGCGTTTAAGTCATGGCTTCATGCGACAAGTCGTTCTAACGTTCAAATCGGCGGAGAAAAGCGGCAAAATGCCTTACTTTCATTTTAGCGGCAGGCCTGATAGTAGCGTTGTCGAGTTTCTGTTGAATTGTGAAAATGAATTAGGTATATCCTATGTTTTGGATGTTCAGCCGGTTCCGGTCGAATACGAGGATTAGAATCGTGTATTTTTTCACCATGTGGATGGATTTGGCTGAGTCTACCTTCGATGGCGACCTTGAGAAATTGTCGGAGAAAGGTGCAGTACTAAGGGAGTTGGTGGAGAGTTCGCTTACCGTAAAGCCGATTCCATGCGTGTTTGAAATAAACTGTAGAATGTTGCTGCACTGTTCCTGCAGCCACAATCATCGAGGGGATGCGCACGATCGACTCTTACGCATATTGGAGTGGATTACTGAGCACCTGCCGGGTACGCACGGGTTGGTCTATTGGTACGATGACGAGCCAGGCCGCACCCCGCCGGAGGAGTTTGTGGATGCCTATAGGGTCATCGTCGTAGCTAAAGGGAAGATCATGCATCGGTTCGACCCATTCCTCTCGCCGACGATGCTTAACGTCGAGGACCGTGATCCGTATTTATAATAGGCTGGATGCGCGCATTTGGCGGAAGGTGAAGCATTGGCTATTATTCTCGGCGATTCCGATTGCGTCTTTTGTGGTAATGTCGTCCGCATACGGGCTGACTGCTATCACGTAACACCCCGTTTCGTTAAACGCTCCGATCCACGTTGGAAGTATGGTGATAAGGTTGTACATTGGCGTTGTTGGGAAAGTTGGGAGGGACGCTTCGAAGCGTGTCGAACTTATGTCAACTTGATCCTGCCAAGTTATCATAGTAATCCCATTTGGCATTTGGTGCATCACTGTGACTTGCTATATGCCGTCTGGGGAGAGGCATGCGGTGAGATTAAAGTCGTAGTCATCGATTACGCTTGGTCGTTTCGCGTCCGGTTTGATGCGTACGATGATTGGGCAGAGAATCGAGATGAAACAGGAGAGCTGGATAATCACTGCGGCGGACCCGAACAGCGTCCTGTTTACGAGTGGGCGCGGAAAGAAATGCTACGCCGATATCCGCAACGTAGCGCGATCGTGAATTGTCTACTGGGTCAGCGCGACTTCATTCAACGCAAAAAGGATCTGTTCGAAAGCATCAACCCGGAGATGGCCCAAAACTTCGATGTCAGATGTCCGTTGCCCGATTGGCGAAAGTTCTCCCTGCCTGGATTTGAAGCGGTTGATAAACCTCAGAGCTAGAGCAAGCTCTAGCCAGGTATAGCGTCCGACGCCGCGTTTCGCACTGCCAGAAAGTCGATATTGAAGGCTACGTTTGGATTGAAATTGCTATAAAAGCGTGAAATCAGAAAATGTCTGATACGGAGCCGAGAATTCCGATGGCAATTCGTCAATTCTTAGAATTTTCCCGCCAGGGGAATCGCGGAAATCGAAATTTCGCCTTCGCGCAGGACGTTATAATCGCTGGGGCCTTGGACTTCCCGGTGCCAGTAGGTTTTGCCCCAATCGAACTCCAGGCGCAGGCCGTGCTCCCGCTCGACCCGCGAAAACTGCATCGCCATCGGTTCGACGGCGATGGGGACTTCGCGAACGCGATCGAGGTAGTCTTCGGGAATCGTGATGGGCAGATTGACGTTCCAAAATCCCGGAGCGGGCAGTGTGCGGGACATCAATATCTCGACCATGCGCTTCGCTGCGACGGTTGCGCGTGACCAATCA
>JANQHN010000169.1 GCA_028282665.1 Phycisphaerae bacterium
TCAAGATGACGGTGGGCGATGTCGGGCAAAGCGTAGCGGAAGGAGATGACTTCTCCCTGTTCGGTCATACGGATCCCGCCGTCGCGGCTATCGGGTGGAGTGGCGTGAATCGCGCGATTGGCCCTGCCCCCGCCGCGGCCGACTGTTCCTCCGCGTCCATGAAAAAACCTGAAATCGATGCCGCCGGCGCGACACACCCGGGAAATTTGCGACTGCGCAGTGTACAGCAGGCATCCCGACATCAAGTAGCCGCCATCCTTATTGCTGTCAGAATACCCCAGCATGATTTCTTGAAAGTCACCACGGTGCTTCACGTGTGCTCGATAGACGGGATTCGCGAACATAGCCTTAAGAAGGCGTGGTGCGTTTGATAGATCCTCGATGGTCTCGAACAAGGGCACGATATCCACACACTGCGAACCACCCGCCCGCATGAGAAAGAGTACTTCTAGTACATCACTTACCGCGCTCGCCATGCTGATGATGTAACCACCGATTGCGGCGCGGTCCTGCCGGCAAGCGCTGCCTATCGTGCCTATGACATCGAGCAGTTCTTGACTCTCTTTGGAGAATCCGTCCAAAAAGAAGGGCTCCGTCTCCATACGTTCGATGCTGCGCGAGAGCAATTCGATCTTCTCTGTTTCGGGAAGGGAGCTGTACTTATCGCAGAGTCCTTTCTTATTCAACATTTCCTGCACGACACGTTCGTGGACGGCGCTATGTTGCCTTACATCAAGCGCAGCGAGGTGAAAACCGAAAACCTTTGCCTGGATGAGCAGGTTCGCTAGGCCGCTTGATCTGACGAGTTCGCCCAGGTTCATTTCCTGCAAACTGCCGGCCAACAATTCGAGATCCGCAATTAGTTGAGGAGCGTCGTACGCACCATCGCTTTCCAGGGCGGCGTCCAATAGACCCCGGATGTGCAAAAGCTTGAGGCGAAAAGGTTCGTGTCGAAGCCGGACGATGGATTTTTCGGGAACGATATCACGGATGCGCTCGGGCTGGATGCTGTCACGTAGGGCGCCGGGCACATCAAGGCGGCGATCCGACACACTGAGCAGCCGCATGAGGGCCGAGACGTGTTCTTGGTATTGTTGAATCGCAGCGCGACGGTGCAGGTGCAGGCTTTGCTTGGTCATCTCCGCGTTGACCAGCGGATTGCCGTCTCGATCGCCACCGATCCACGTTCGGTACCGTAGCAGCGTGGGGTAGTCGGACTCCATATGATAGCATTGTTTGATTGCAGCGTTTAGGTCTGTGGCAATGCGAGGGATTGCCTGCCAGATCGAGTTTGTCAGGAAGTAGAGTGATCCCTCAATTTCTTCGAGCACGCCAAGTCGTTCGACCCGTACCTCATCCGTAATGTAGAGAAGCAAGACCAACTGGCGAATCTCGTCTTCAATTTGCTTGCGTTTGTTGAGATTGGACTCGGACTCGTGCAGTAGGACCAAGCTCTCCGCGATGTCGCGCTGACGGCGTAAGAGGGTGCGTCGGCGCGATTCGGTAGGGTGCGCGGTCAGCGTGGGTTGAATCTCGATTCGCTTGAGGATTCGCTGCAGTGTGTCGAACGAATACCCGCGGGCTTTGAGGGTCGTGATTGCTTCGGCAATGGACTCACGCCTGGGCTGGAATCTTGTCGCAGCCTGTAGTCGCTTGCGATTGACGTTGACGATTTCGACCTTTTCCGCTTGATTCCGCAAGTGGAACCTCAGCGTGATGGTCTTGATGAGTTCGCGAATTTCATCCAGTGACAGGTCTGTGATGTGTTTCTTGGCTTCCTGGAAGTCGTTCGCCTCGCCATCGCGAGTGCAGTGGAGCAACTTCTCGATACGGTGCAGGTGTTCGGACGGACCAAATCGTTCGAGGACGTCCGTGAGGATGGCGTTTAGAAACTGGATGTTGTGCTGCAAGTCGTTTGACATGATCGGGCTCTGTAGAGAATTGGGTCTGCAACAAACACGATCGAGACGGCGTCCATAAAATTAGCTACTAAAGAGGGTATGTTCGTCGTGAGACAGGTTCAAGTGGGCAGCTTATAGAGTCGCATACGGAAATGAAGGCGCTCAAGCTCTGCCGTATTTGAGCATGAGCGCCTCCGCGGGTTATTCCATATTCAGGAATTGATCCCTGCCTCGTAAGAACCAAAAGCGGCCAATTCTTATGCCGGCTGCAAATAAGTCGTTTGATTGCGTAGCATGGTTACTGCCGGAAGAGGCCTGTCCGACAGCGATGGAGCTGTCGATCTGTGGCCGGATTGCCCGTCCGCTCAGTGTAGTAGACGAACAACTCATTCGTACCCAGCCAGCTTTCGGCATCTTGACGCCATATAGGCGTACCGTCGTCCACCTGTTGTACGAACTGGAAATACGGCGGCATGCTGCCCATCCCAAGTAGGAACACGTAGCTGCGGTTGAAAGGTTGGCCGTTGGGTCCTAAGCGAAATACCTGTACCGTGAAAAGAGACATGTCGCCAAGCTCGGCGCTGCTGCCTACCGGTTCCACGGAGAAGATGCGGCATTCTTCACATGGTCCGTTCTCGTCTCCGAAGTAATCCCTCACATCCCAGGAGGCGAAGGTATTCCAGTCTCCCTGCTGATTTTCCCTGTAGACCCTTAGTTCCCAGGTATTCCTAAAGGAACTGCCGATCGTTGTGACGATGAGCATTTCGCCGTGGAATTCCGGCGCATAGAAGCCATACGGGTCGAACTTCTCGCCGTCATCGGTAGTCAACACTCGAGGTTGGGGGGCGTGGTCTGACACATCGATCAGCGCAATCTGTTGATGCAGGCCGGCGTCGTTAGGATACAGAAGCAAGGTGCTGTCCGGTACCCAGCGGAACGCACCAGCGCCAACATCGTCAAGTTCATCGTCAATCGGTGCGGTTCCGTCCGCCAGAGTCCAGCCAGCTTCTTCCGATCCTAGATTCCTCAGGCCGAAGGCGACGTATGCTTCGGGGATCGATCGATCCTGCGTCGGAAGATTGGCGAAGCAGTCGCGTGGTTCAGGCTCAAACGTAATCTGCGTGGAGACGTAAGGGAGATGGAACCGAGTTTCGTAGACTTGCATGACGCCGTTTGCGTCATCTTTGGTCGTGTATATGGCGGCTTCTCCATTATTCGTGAACCCCCACTCCGGGCCGTTGAACGATCGTTCCATTGATGAAAGATGGGTGTCGATTAAGATGTCGTGACCGTTAGTGCTCTGGAACAATCCCGTATCCGGATCCATGTAAGCCACCCAAGCGAGGTGGATGGTCGTGCCATTGTGATCGTAATCATCCATGAAAGCCGCACGTAATCCTCCTGGTTCAAATTCGATATCATAACTTCCTGGTGCACCGAATCGAACATCTTGTTGTGCTGTTGCAGGAGTACAGCAGGCAACAAATACGATTAATATATAGGTCGTTTGGGCAATAATTCTACTGGACATGGAATTCCTCCGTTCAGGAAACGCATGACGCCAGTGCGCACCGTACACCTGACGCCGATGCGTGATTCAGTCTTTTCGGCTGGAAGGAACAAATCGGACCTGATTGGAGAAAAATGCTACCACCCGCCAACTCAATCAGTCAAGGATTTTAGATCAATTTATATTATTTTAACGGCGTCAATGAAATGTATGGACGAAAGAGGATGCGTGAACTGCTCGACATGTATTTGCGAACGGATTGCTGGGGCTTGATTGTCAAAATAGCGAAGAGCCTATGCTCATAGGGTACGGTTTTGGAGAGCATCCATTTTGCTCGATTAGTTTTTCATGTATCACAGACGGCGCCACATCGATGACAGGTACGTCATGACTGTGGAGTTTCGTTGTAAGAAAGGCGTGCAACGCATCCCAATGTTCGAACGTGTGTGTGGGGCGTCTGTGCGGTTCCAATTCGCCGAGTGGATGCAATCGGCCGTATCTTCCCTGGGTGAGGCGGATCGTAGTGCACCCGCCCGGCCCGAGCAATTCGATGAGTGGTTCAATATCCTTTTCATATCGGTCGCCCACCATGACGAAGCGCGTCGGATTGGTTTGCCAATGCTCATCGTTTACTGTTGCCTCGCTATCGGATAATGCTTGCTGAGGTGCTGCAGGCCGCGCGGCAATGGCGTGAAGGCAACGCGCGAAAAATGCGGGCGATTTCCCGGCCCATGCGTCGGTTAGCAGTTTGGTTCCCCATGCATTGCGGATCCTCTGATCCTTCAAGAGCTCCTCCGCTTGCGTTCCGGTTTCGATCGCGTTTGCGATGATCCGTTCGATATCCTCAATGCCGTCAGGCCTGGCGGCGGATTCGGTAACGAGGATTCGATTCTTGAAAAGCTCCGCCAAGCCTATGCGATTGAGTTTCTCCGATTGCAGTGCATAGCGTCCTTCCGTGATGATGACGAGGTTGGCTCCAAGAGATTGGAGCTTACGCATGAGTGGTGCGAAGTCGATGATCTCGACGTTGTCGCGCTCCGCGTCGGCGTAGGTGGCGGACCAGTCTTGCACGAGTTTTGATTCGGCAATGATGCGGACAGGATCGACGAGAGTAGCGGGAGGACGCTTCACCCTATTGCGGTACTCGATGTAGGTAGTAAACCGCGAATGCCAATCTCCCTCACATCCCGTGCGTATCAGCTCGCTTACTTCGTTTAGCCACTCGAGGCTCAGGCATCTTTCCATCAAGTTAAGGCCGAATTTCTCGTACATGAATTTGTCCGAAGCGTATCCGATCAAATAGAGCGCAAGCGTCTCCGGCGTGCCTCGGTGATGGATGCTGTTGGGCAATCCGATTGCCTCCAGCGCATTGCCCATTGCTCGTATTTTTTCGTGGGCTTTGTACGCTTCTTCAGGCAGTAGGCCTATGTCGTGAAAAGAAAGGTACTGATCGATCGTGTGACGGTAAGCGTTGGGGTGAGGGGATAGCAAAGTGTTGTCAATGTCGAATGCGATGACAACTCCTTCGAGCTGGCGTGATGTGGAACTGCTTTCATTCATAAAATCGTAGCAAACGGGACAGGTTCGTTTTCCCGACGACGAACCGGCCCCGTTTATTGGTAGAGTCGTTATGCCTGTGCGCCGATTAGCTCGCGTACGTCTTCAACGATCTTCGCACAGGTTTCGCGCAGTTTTGCTTTATGCAAAACTAGTTCGTTCCGTGTTGGGAATCCGCCGAACAGCTGCACGTGGAATCGCAACGCGTTCGACGTTCCCGAGGGTCTGATCGTCAGGTGCGATCGACGTTCGTCGTCAAAATAGAAGCGATAGCCCTCATCCGGGAAGCCCGGGAAGTTGATCGCATCATACTTGCCCGTCCGGTACGAGGTCGTGCTGACGATCGGCAACCCACCGAGCGTCGCGCCTTTTTTTGCGTAATTTTTGAATAGGTCTTCCGCTTTGTCCAGAATGACGCGTTTCTTCGTGTACCCGGCGAGCCCTTCGTATTCGCCGTCGATCGGGTCCGGTTCGTAATGTGTGATGTACAGGCCTACATCCGCATCAAGGTAGAGTTTTTCATCAATGAGGTCGAGCAGGCTCATGCCTTCTTCTTTGGCGTATTGAGCAAGCTCCGCCATCAACACTGCAGCGAACGCGCCGTCCTTGTCTCGCACGTGTCCACCCTCGCCCAGCGAGCGGTCGTCTTTAGGTGGGCCTCCCAACATCGAAAAGCCATTACTCTGTTCCAACGCAGCGACGTTGAAGTTTCGGCCATCCATCGCCTCAATCGAGTGGATGGAGCGGTTACTCTGCTCTGCCTTGAGAGCGGTGCGGCCTTCGTCATACGCGGGGAGTTTGCCACTTTCGGTCAGTCCGGGTGTATCTTTACCATGCGACAGATCCCACGCTGCGCGCGTGCCCGCGGCGAGTTGTGCGAACCCGACCCAAGTCTTCATCACTCCCAAACCGAACTTACGTGCGACGCGTGTGAGTAAATCTGTAGTTGTATGCGAAAGCACGATGAATTTCTTATCCGCGTCTCGAACCTTACCGCTGCTATCCTGCTCCTGCGTCAATCGGTACCAAAGAATCAGCGACCAAGCCTCATCCGCTGACATGAGCGAGTAGTCGAGTGACTGTTTTGTCACAGGATGCTTATACGCGGGTTTCTGATTTTCCGGTACCTTTATGATCACGCCCAAACGGTCTGCGTCGGGATCCGTACCGATAAGAAGGTCCAGTGAATCCCAAGCCTCGCCGTATTCCTCTTTAAACAATTTGACCGCGACATCCGCCGCACGGTAATCGCCCGGATCGGGTTGCTGTTCCTTGCCCGGTTCGTTTTCGAATGCGGGGAATGTGCCGTCCAGCGGATCAAGAGCCATGATTCGCTTCACGTCTTTGAAGCCAATTTCATTGAGCAACCTGGGTACCGCTTTACGGCCCGATCCATTGAACGCAGAGAATCCGATGGAAATCGGATTCTTCGCGCCGGCAATCATAGTTGGCTGTTTGAGGAATTGCTTTACGTGATTGATATGCATGGTGTGCAGATCGATGATGTTGCCTGCGAAACCCGCATAGAGGTCGGCCGATGCATCAGAAAGTGGGTCGGCCAGAAGATACCCCTTCATTTCGCTGTCATCTACCTGTCGGGCAGTCCCTGATTTCTGACCACCGAGGAACCATAGTTTACCCGGCGATGCTTCGCTTAACGGTTGAAGCTTGATGTCCGAGAAGTTGACCTGGGTGATAAAATCTTCGTAGAGGCGCTTTCGTTCTTCCGGATCGAACTGCGAACCGTTTTGACACGACAGTTTGAACCCGTTGTAGCGCAGGTCATTATGGCTCGCTGAGATGAACACGCCTGCATCCGCTTTGAGCGTTGGTACGGCGAATGTGACGCTTGGGTAAAGACACGCTTCGTCGAACAAGAAGACCGTGTAGTCATAAGCGAGGAACAGGCTTGCAATGGCGCGAGCGAAGTCGATGCCGCGAACCCGGCTGTCAAAACCGACGACGACTTTGGTCAGTTTAGGATCGCGCTGTTGGCCGAACTTGGCGACACCGGCAGCGGTCATCAAGTAGACAACATCGTTAATCGTGTTCGGACCCTTGATGATGGGCGCGTGGATGCCTTTTTCTTTTAGTTCGAAGATCACATCGCGCGTCGGTCCCATTTTTTCGCGAATGCCGCCCGTACCGAAACTGACGTTTCGGGAATAGGCGTTGGTTAGTTCGACCCACCGTTCTTCCCGAATCGCGATTCGCAACCCTTCGCGGAGGTTGGGCGAGACGACGTCGAGTTCTTCCGCGAGCAGCCATTTCGTGAGGTTGGGCATGGTCTTCTTGACCGCATCGTCGAAATATGTACCCGTGATGCGCCCTGCATCACGTTCGGAGGCGAGGTACTTCTCGATTCCTTTTTCCGCTTGTTGCAGGAGTTGCATATCCTCGGCGTTTGACACTGCCTTCGCTCCTTATCGAGTGTAAAGGTCATCGGCCCGGAATCAATCCGAGAAGATCCAAGCAGGCCGAGTTATTCTAGCGAACCTAAACGCTCAGCCCTGAAACCGCGCACAAAGCCCGAGCGTACGACTGCTCACGGTAAAAGACGAAGGAATAGGCGTCAATGTCGCCGCTGAAAACCAACTGCCAGGATAGTTAAAGAGGTCATAAGGCGTGGAATGACGAAACAAACCTTCCTTAGGTGCCATTCGATCCCACATCTTTAGCGAGCTTTCCGGGTGTCCGATAAATAGGCACGTACGCGGTTTTCTGCGCACACGACAGCGTTGATCACGGGATTGCAAGTCAATGAGTCATGCAAATTCACCCTTACCTGAGATTGGCCGGACCGAACAAAGTCGGCCGAACACTTTCAATCGGTTTGGGGTTTGGGTGGCGTTAGTGGCCATCGTGGGTGCTGCCGTGCATGGTCTAGCTTTGCTGGCTGGTCCGCCGAGTTTGCAACACGATTCGGTGTGGTACATCCAAATTGCGACCGACATGGCCGCTCGCGGCGATTTCACCAATAAACTGCTCTTGCAACGTCCTATCGGTTACCCTCTTTTCCTCGCAGGGATTTTTCTTTTGTTTGGTAAGCACAGCGCGCTTGGCCTGTTGCTCATTCAGCATTTACTCATGTTGGGAACCGGTATCCTGGGAATGCTCATTGCTCGACGATTAAGCGGTTCGATTGAGCTTGCAGTTCTTACGGGTCTTTTGCTTGTGACCAACTTTCAACTCATCGGTTACGGGCAGTCAGTGTTTTCGGAAGCACTGTATATACCGCTTACCGCTGCCGTCCTTTATGCACTTGTCACATTTGTGCGGTTTCGTTCGTTGGGCTGGCTTGGACTGGCGTCTTTCGTGGCCGGATTGGCGTGCATCGTTCGTGTGACTGGTCCACTACTGGTGATGGGCGTTCTGGTCGTCGCGGCGACAGTGTTTTGTATTGAAATGCGAAGGTGGCAAGCAAAACGTTTACGTTATGGCGCTATGTACAGTATGACTGCCTGCCTGCCGGCATTTGCGTTTGTCATAGCTCAGATCGCGTTCAATGCAACCGTATTCGGTCAGTTCGAATCAAGTGGTCGCACCGGAAACTACCTGTATTACGCAACGCGGGAGATCTATGGGTTTGAGTCGGATCGAAGTGAAGCCATGGTGCGAATAAATCGCGCGTTTGATGAGTATGAAGCCCGGCACTGCTTGGGTGAAAAAACGTTGAACCGGTTTGTAGGTGAACGGGCTATCGAAGCCCTGACAGAAGTGGAGGAACTCAGCGATCAGCAAGCGGATAAAATTCTGAGGCGAGCAGCTATCGATCTCGCCCTGGAAAACCCGGTTGCTCTGGTGATCGGGACGGTGCGGCACATTGCGTACACGCTTTTGTTGCCGGACAACGCCCATCGATTTCTACCTGGCGGGGAGCGCGGAGACGGCAATTACCTTCCGGTCGGTACTGTCATTTATGATTCCGACGTCCTATTCCAAAGCAACGCCCGCCTTGAATCCGACCCTGCCGTGAAGAGATTTTTGCGATTTGATCACGATCCGAATGCGGCGACAAAACTGTGGAAGCCCGTTGTAGTTGGTTGCTATTTTTTCTGGGAGGGTTCTCCCTCCCTGTTGTACATCAACGATTCGCGCTACGAAGATTATATTTTACTGTGCATGTTGGGAGCGTTAGTTTGCTTTTGGCGCATCAATCGCCTTGAGGCTTTTGTCTTGCTAGTTGTCATGGGGCTGCACGTGCTAGGTACAAGTGCAATCATTGCGTTGCCTCGATACTTAGCGCCTTGGCGCGTGATTATGGACTTGTGGTGTGCGATCGGTATCCTGGAGTTGGTGCGATGGGGGGGATTCGCATTCACCAACCTCAAACGTCAAATACTCAGTTCAAAGCCTGCGGCGACTTAACGACGGAGTCATGGAGGCCGAAGCCTGTCACGATGGCGGTTTCAATAAAAGCATGACGTTTGAAGGTGGGTTTTCCACGGCGAGATGCACTGTATCAGGCGTTACCCTTGGCGGAAACTTGTTCGAGCGTGTGCAGGCGCGGTAGGGAAGCAAGCGTAGGTTCGCTCTCCAGTGGGACGATGATCTAGATCAGATAAGATCGTGGACGAATAGCCAAGTTGTCGCTAAGCTGTTGCAAGTCATAACCGCAAGGTTGTGCAAAAGGGCGATTAGCTCAGTTGGCTAGAGCGCCTCCCTTACAAGGAGGAAGTCGGCGGTTCGAGTCCGTCATCGCCCATTCTCCTTAAAGCCCTGCCCGATAAGTGCTTACGAAACTCCTTGCTTTAGATATCACAGGCCGATACGCTGATCTTAGCGCGGTTACTGTACCGCATTAAGAGTTCGGGAGTGATCGACATGGCGAGATTGCGCAGAACCCGTAAGCCCTCAGCTATCGCAAGAAAATCATCAAGGGCCAGGTAGTGGCGGCTTCTACAACTGCACGGTTGCTAACAACTCTGCGGCCGGCACTGGTGGCGTCGTGTACAAAAGTTCGCGAGGAAGTGTCTACCTGAGCAACTCAATTTTCTGGGGCAATACGGCATCAACTGCGCCCATTGGATTTATTCAAGAGAGTGATTCGATTTATTCAAAGAGAATGTATGTCTCGTACTGCCTCACGCAGGGCGGGCAAGGGAGTTTCGTGGTCGTTGAAGACGCGGAACTCATTTGGGAAGACGGGAACATCGACGCGAATCCGCTTTTTGTAGGCGATGGTGATTACACGTTGGCGGCGGGCTCACCTTGCATAGACGCAGGTGATACGACCAGTTGGCATCAAGGATGGGGCGCTTTCGATCTCGTGGGCACCCCTCGATTCCTCGACGATCCGGATACGCCAAACACGGGCCTGCCTCACGTGAACGGTTCTCCCATCATCGACATGGGCGCCTACGAGTACTCGCCGGATTGCAACAGCAACGACATTCCCGACTGGGTTGAGATTGCCGATGGCGCGGTAAATGACTGCAACGAGAACACGATCATCGACGAGTGCGAGGATCCACCGTTTTGTCCGGTTGATTTGGACGGAAACTGTTCAGTTGGTCCGGGTGATGTAAGCGTTGTCAAATATCACTTCGGTTGTGACGTCAGTCTACCCGAGTGCGCCGCGTTGGACATTGACAACAACGGGGCGGTTGGCCCGGGCGACGTGGGTTACGTGAAGAATCTCTTTGGGCATTGCGTTTCAGAATAGCGATCCGGTTCTCATGGGACGCTACGTTCAAAGATAAAACAAAGGAAAGAGCAATAATCCGTATTTGAGGGGGTTAGCGCTGGGAGTAAAAATTACAAATCAAGCTGCCGCTCACACAGTCTCGGTCGACTCGCGCGTGTACGTGAAAAATACCCTCCAGGTTAGCGTCGGTCAGAACGTGTTCCGGTGAGCCATCATGCAAGATGTGTCCGTTGTGCATGGCCAGGATTCGGTTGCAGTAGCGCCCGGCTAAATTGATGTCGTGCATCACAATGATAATCGCTATTGGACGCCATCGTTGGATTTCGCAAAGCAATTCCATCACTTCGAGTTGATGGTTAATGTCAAGAAAAGAAAGTGGTTCGTCCAGCAGGAGCAAGGGTGACTGTTGCGTTAGTGTCATCGCAATCCAGGCGCGTTGGCGTTCTCCGCCGGATAGGCTTCCGATAGTTCGATCTGCCAGATTTTCAAGGTTACAACGTTCAATAGCCTCTTCCACAGCAGTTTGATCATCGCTACTCCAGCGCTGATACCAACGGACATGCGGAACTCTTCCGTACCCGACGAGTTCTCTGACAGTTGCCTGAGAAGGAGCACTGGGGTGCTGTGGAAGCGAAGCGACTCTTTTGGCGATCACAGATCGCGGAAGCCGGAGGATACAGTCATCCCCTAGCGTAACTCCACCCTGTCGCGGCTGGAGTAAACCTGTCATTACTTTAAGCAATGTGGATTTGCCGCAGCCGTTGCGGCCGAGAACGCCAACGAATTCATTCGGTTGAACGGTAAAATCGGCCTCTTTGACGATCATTCGGTCGTGGTAGCCCGCACTGACGCGATTGAGCGATAAACGCATCAGGAAAACTTTCTTCGGTAAAGCAAGTAAACGAAATATGGACCGCCCAGCAGTGCGGTCAGGATGCCCACAGGAAGTTCGGTGGGTGCGACTGCTATACGGGCGGCAAAGTCAGCCCAGATCATTAGCGATGCTCCACCCAATGCGGATGCTGGTAACAGGATGGCATGCCGGTGCCCAACGAGCATCCTTGTCAAATGCGGAACGATCAGACCGACAAAACCGATGAGTCCGGTGACCGCAATGGCAGATCCGCCGAGTAGTGCTGCTGCGCCGGTGGCGATGAGTCGACTGCGTTCTATGTGAATTCCAAGGCACGCGGCAGTTTCTTCACCAAGTTGTAGTGTGTCGAGCGGCTGAATCAGTGTCGAACTGATGATCACTCCAACGAGTGCATAGGGCAGGATCAGGTTCAGCTTGTGCCACCCGGCGTCCTGCAAACTGCCGCTCATCCACAAAATGACCGATTGAACGCGATCGCTGAAAGTCACCATAAGAAAACTGGTGATCCCCCCCAGCATCATACCGACCGCAACACCGGCGAGCACCATGCGCATGGGTGAAGTTCCCTCGCCAGGCTGAAACGAAATACCATAGACCAGAAGCGAAGCAACGAGCGCACCAATGAAGGCGAAGGCGGGAAGGTGAGCCGGCAGACCTGTAGTCGTCAGGAGGACGATTGAGGCCGCCAAAGCCGCCCCCTGTGTGACGCCGATGATGTCCGGTGAGGCGAGTGGGTTGCGGAGCACACCCTGGAGCAGTACGCCCGCCACCGCCAAGTTTGATCCGACTACAGCGGCGAGAAGCGCGCGGGGGATTCGTAGATTCCAGACGATGTTGCCCGCGACATCCTCAGTTCGGCCGACTAGCGCTGTCCACAAATCCTGCCACGAGAGGTGTACGGAACCACTGACCAGCGACAACGTCCACCCACTTACAATCAGCAGCGCGCCCAAAAAGAGCGCGAGTCCACCCGGCGCCAAAGGAGAAGAATGCCGGATTGGCCAAAGCCGAGGCCGATACCGTCGCGGTACGGGCAGAGTACTCATCGGCCCTTGTCCTCATCCGGTGTATACAGAAACGATCGAAGCTCCTCCAAAGCCTCGACCGCCGACAGGCCGGGGTTGGTCAAGTAGCGCCTGTGCGATAGCGCATGCACCCGCTCGCCCCTCACTGCGGCGAGTTGTGCCCACGCACGATGCGCGGTCATTTTTTCGAGGCGGCGGTCCGGCCCGTGCGACACGACGAAGATGACATCCGGATCGCACTCAACGAGGAACTCCAAGCTAAGCGAAGTAAATTGCTGAGAACGGGAACGGGTTGCAGGTGGCGCCCCTTCGGTGATGAGCTTACCGCCTAGATGCTCGATCATGCTTCCGAGATAAGAGTTCGGCAAAAAAGCGAACGAAGCATCCGGCGTTCCGAAGATGGCGTAGACATGTGGCGGTTTGGCTGCTTCGGGCGGTTGGATGGCCTGAATCCGTGCATCGAAGTTCCCCGCAAGTGCATTCCCCTTATCATGGGCATCGGCGATCTTGCCTAACAGTTTCACCGTTGGTGTGAGATCTTCGATAGTGCGAATGGCTACGAGTGCCACCGGCACGCCAAGCCGTTCTTCGATCGTGGATACGAAACCGGCGAACATAGGCGTGGTCAGAACTAGATCGGGGTCGGCGGCTACCAGTTGTTCGAGATTCGGTCCGACAGCGTGATCCACAGCCCAAGTGGGAATCGCACAGGCCGCAGCCGACAGCTCAGCGTCGGGCAGGTCCGGCCTGAGGATGGGCGGGTGATCCAATTCCTCCAAAATCTCCACGACGAAAGACGAAGTCGTGGCTATGCGTACCGGCGGCTTATCCAATCTAATCGTGCGGCCGGTATGGTCTACGAAACGAAAAACTTCCGCATGCTGATCCGCCTCTGCGCGCTGCTCGTTGCAACCTGTGACATAAAGACAGGGTGCCGCGACAAAGACAGCCAAGCACAGGTACCTCACGCATGTTCTCATTCGTTGCATCAATCGTTCTCCAGCTGACGGCGAATCAGTTCAGCGAGCATCGCTCCGATGTTGTAAGACCAGAAGCATCCTTCCGGAGTTAGTTTGAGGGAATCTTTATCGCGCTTAATCAGGCCGATATGGGCAAGTTTCTCTGGAAGCAAATCACAGTCGGGCAGTAGTGTGTCAAACTTGGTCCGGTCGATGATCCCGCGTTCACTCAGGGCGAAAATGGCTTTTAACCGATCCACTTTCGTGGGGATAAGGAATCCCATAGGTGCGGGGCCGGACGTGCCGGCGGGCTCACGAATGTATTCGTTTACATCATGAGTGTGCATGTAGCTGACCCGGCCGATCTGCCCACCAGCGCCTGCGCCGATCGCCAGCATATCGCTGCACAGGCTACGCATGCCGTTATATACCGACCTCTCTAGGCTCAAGTCACCGTAGTGCGCGCTGGATAGCCGCTGCCAGCCCGGTCGCGATGTCAATCTATAGGAGGCCGATAGGCAACGCGCCAACTGCCGGTCAAGCCCCCCTAGAGGTGGATGGCTTCCATTTTCAATACGACGCTGGAGGCTGCTTCGACTGAAAGCGATCAGGTTGTAAATACTGGCGCCGGTAATGGGTGTGTCTTCGATAATAGTCAGGTCTCGCGACCACGATTCCTCTGTTTCCAAGGGCAGATTGTAGATAAGGTCGATACTGATCTGGTCGAATCCCACACGGTGTGCGAGTTCGAGCGATCGCAGTACCGCATCCTGATCGCAAATACGACCGACATCTTGCCGCACAGTCGTGTCAAATGACTGTACGCCGAAGCTGATGCGATTGACTCCTGCTTTCCGAAGCGTGGCGAGGGAACGTTCGTCAGCATCGTTACACCGTGATTCTACCGTAATCTCACATTTTTCGCTGATGAAGTACCTTTCGCGCAAGAGCACCACAAGACTCGCCAGTACCGGAGCCGACAACACGGTGGGTGTACCACCGCCAAAATAGACGGCGTCGATGGGGGCGGCGGAGGCCCACGCGTATTCACTTAGTTGCTTAACATCACGTGACAATGCCTGTGAGTAAGTATTGATAGAGCCGGCCGCTTCGTTGCCACGCCGAAAAAAAGCGCAGAAAGAGCAAATGCTTTGACAAAAGGGGACGTGCAGGTAAATGGCGCGGGGTCTATGAGGGAGTGGTTTTTCAAGTGCTTGTGCCAGGTTCGCCGAGGCGGCTGGTGGCGGCAGAGGCGTACCTAGTCTCATCCCTGTTGCTTCGTGATGAGTTTGAACTCGACGATCAAACAACTCCCACGGCTTGGCGCCACGCCCGTGGCGACGAAGAGCTTCATGCAACGCGCTCATCGCTCCAGGCGGGAGTGCTTTGGCGGAAGCTTTCGATGCATGCGGATGTCCGGGCCGGTCAGGCGGTTTTCCGTGAACATGCTCTGGAGGCAGCTTGGTCGTTTGCATTGGAATACCTCTTGGTTTAGCGAAAATTGTCCACGAGGCGGTTGAATACCTGCTGTTTCTCTTCAGATGCGACCTGCCTGCCAAAGCTGTTGAATACCTTGAAAGCAGATTCGCCTTTGTGGTTGAAGAACTGGATGCTCTGCGTCATGACGCCGTCAAGGTGTCCTGGTTTGGCTATTGCGTAAACGTGCGTGATAGTTTGATGCGCAATGTGCATGTCCAGGTTACCGTTTTGAACATTAAGGAAAGGACCGCTTTGGCTGAATCCGCCAAAAGTCCCCATGCATTCCATGGTAACGCTCGCGTTATTGACGATGATGTGACATTCGCCCAAAGCTGGCAGTTCATGCAGAAGCTCCGCCCACTTCGCGGCATCCAGCGGCTGAGCCATTTCCTCAGGCATGGACTGGACGACTTCAATCTCCGGTACGTCATACCTGCGGGCTAACACTAAAGCCATTTGTCGACCGTTTTTCTCGAATTCGGCACGAATGGCGGTCTGTTTCTCCTCCAGACTCATCATTTCCGGAGTAAGCGTATTGGCCTGAGTCGT
>JANQHN010000206.1 GCA_028282665.1 Phycisphaerae bacterium
GATGGGTGATCGTGCTGATGCCTGGTTCGCGATCGAGCACATCCGCGGTTCCGTCGGTCGAGCCGTCGTCGATCACCAGAATGTGAGGCGAATACTGACGCACCTCCCTTAGCACCTCCGCCACATGCCTTTGCTCGTTGTAAACGGGGATCGCAACAAGGAAGTCCTGGATCATTCGGTACCTTTCTACAAATCGAACAAACGAATATCGGTCCCAGCCCCGTGCTGGATGGTAAGAACGCCAACCGTCGAAATCAAACCGTCCCACAGCCTCGTCTGCCAGTTTTGCTTGACCGCAAACAACGTCAAGACATAATCACAACGGCGGTCGAAGAGATCCGCCTCACGCGACCCTCCAATGAAGACGATATTCCAGTAAGGCGTTATCGGACCACGCCCAATTCGCGTCCGACCGCCATCGAGCTTGAAAGCCAGGTGCGCAAACGGTTTCCAGAGACCATTTTGTGGCGCAACGGTGACAAAAATGGATAGAACTATGCGAATACCAGTCTTGGTAATCATAAGTATCACGGCACTACTGCCTGCATGTCAGCCCGTTCGTGAATGGCAGGCGGAACGACACGTGGACCGTGGTGCGGAATATCTCAAAAGCGATGACCTCGATGCCGCACTGGTGGAATTTAAAGCGGCAGCCCAACTCGATCCGCAACTCGCTGTCGCGCATTCAAACCTCGGCATGATCTACCGCCGCATGGGCGATTACGAACAGGCGATCGACAGTTTCGTGGAGGCAGTACGCATCGATCCATTCTCCTTCAGTGACACACTAAGCCTCGCTAAGCTCTATCATTTTACCAACCGACTCAAGAACGCCATCCAAGCATACCTGCACGCCGTCGACCTTAAGCCTGATGATTTCGACGCACAACTCAACCTCGGAGTTTGCTATCAACAGACGGGCGACTATGCGCTGGCGGCAGAGCGGTTTCATGAGGCCATCGCCATCGACCCGAATCGATCCCACGCCTACGTGAATCTCGGCGCTGCGATGGATGCTCAGGGGAAATACTACGAGGCGATTCGTGCTTACAAGGGGGCGCTCGAGCGGGATACGATGCAGCCGCTTGTCCTGGTGAACCTCGCGCATACCTACATGAACCAGGACAGACCTCGGATGGCGCGAAACGCGCTGCAACAAGCGATCCAAATGGATCCACAACTCCCCTCCGCTCATGAAGCGCTGGGGTATTGCCACTTCAGCTTGAAGAACTATGACAAAGCGTCTGCCTCCTATGAAACTGCGCTTTCCCTGGATGAACATCTTGCACGGTCGTATTCGGGGCTCGGCTGCATTGACATGCTGCGGTTCCTGGAAGATGAAACCCAGTCAACACTGCGCGACCGGGCGCTTGAAAGGTGGCACCGCTCGCTCGAACTCGACCCGGAACAACCGCGTATTCGCAAACTCATCGCGCGATACAAGTCGCCCACAGCCGATCCTGCCGAAGCACTCCTGGATCAACAACGCAACTAGGCACGAAGGCATTTCTCGCAATAGGTCACGGCATTAACGAAGACCATCCTCTTACGTTCGTTTGAATTGACGTTCCAAGTCACTTTTTGTGAGACGCAGCATGGTAGGTCTGCCGTGTGGGCAATTGCTTGATTTTTCAACGAGATCCTTTTGGGCAATGAGGGATTCAATTTCTTCGCACGTCAGTGGATCCCCCGCCTTCACTGCCGCTTTGCAGGCCATCATATCGAGCACATCGTGAATCGCCTCCTCTGACGACATCGACGTCGGTTGTTGAGCGAGTTGATCCACCAAGTCACGCATGAACGACACCACATCCGCATCCTTAAGCAGCACGGGGAACGAATGCACGGCCACAGCCTCTTCCCCGAACGGCGTGATCTCGATCCCCAACTGGGTTAGCAGCGACTCATTTTCCTCCAGAAGCGCCGCCTGTTGTTTCGTCACTGTTAGGCTTTCCGGCAGAAGAAGTCGCTGGGCTTCGAGCGGCCCTTCCGTGATGCGGCGCTTGAGCATCTCGTACATGATCCGCTCGTGCAACGCGTGCTGATCGATAATTGCAATACCGTCCTCCGTTTCCGTAACCAGGTACATCCGGTGCAACTGGATCGCCGGCGGATTTGATCTCTGTGCAGGTCCACCACTGTAATGAATATCTTCGCCGCCACCGACTGAAGCAGCATCAAACGTCGAGTCGTCGTCACCGGCTGCTCGCTCGCTATTAGGTATTGAAGCACCCGACAATCCAATGGGTTTGCGGAAAAAAGCATCGATGGTTTCACGCGACGGCATGGCCGGTGTTCCACCGCCATAGGCAAATCTCCTGCCGCTGCCCCCCGATCCAATGTCGCACTGACGATCCGGATTGAAGAATGCGGGCGCGTCGCTGGTTCGCGGCGGAGTAGACTTAAGTGCTTCAGCCATCTGCTGCCTGAGCCGATTCATCTCCTCCGCCGACACCTCCGGACGATTACCGCTTACACGGTGCGTGCTGAGTTGTGGCGTAAGATCACACTGCTGAAATGTCTCACGTAAGGCGCTGAGCACTTGTGAATGAATCAGGTTTGGTTCGGACCAGCGCACCTCAGTCTTTGTGGGATGGACATTGACATCGAATGCATGCGGATCTATGTCCAAAAAGATGAACACGACCGCGTAACGCGTGTGTTCCATCAAGCCGCGATACGCCTCCTTGACGGCGTGATAGACGTACTTGTCACGAATGTAGCGATTGTTGATGAACAGGTATTGCCAGTTAGCGTTGGCCCGCGACTGTGCGGGCGGAGCGACATAGGCTTCGAGCCGCACACCACGCTCTTCCCGATTTATCTGAAAAAGATCCGTCGCAAGCTCCGCCCCGTAGAATTTCGAAATGCGTTCCAGCCGTGATTGCGATGCGGGAAGGCTTTGCGTAATTCGGTCGTTGTTCTTGACTTCAAACGCGATGTGCGGATGGGAAAACGCCGCTCGAGCGATCTGTTCGTTGATGTGCCCCATTTCCGTCGAAGTAGCGCGCAAGAACTTACGGCGTGCGGGAACATTGAAAAAAAGGTCACGCACCTCGACCGTCGTACCCTCACCGCTGCCCGTCGCCTGGGCGGTTTCCAGGACTTTCCCCGAAACCAAGATTTCGTTCGCCTCATCCGAACCGCGAGAACGCGACACGATGCGCATTTTGGAGACAGCGGATATACTAGCAAGAGCCTCCCCCCTAAAACCCATCGTCGTGATCGCAAATAGGTCTTCCTCCGTCAAGAGCTTGCTGGTCGTGTGCGGCAGGACACACATGTGCAGGTCTTCGCGCGACATGCCCATGCCGTCATCGTTTACACGCAAAAGCCGTTTTCCTCCATCTTCGATGGTAACGGCAATATGCGAAGCTCCCGCGTCGATCGCGTTGTCCAGAAGCTCCTTGACAACGCTCGCAGGACGCTCGATCACTTCCCCCGCAGCGATCTTGTTGTTGGGAAGATCCGGGAGAGCTTTTATCTTGGGGACGCCTTCCATAGGTCTCCGAT
>JANQHN010000228.1 GCA_028282665.1 Phycisphaerae bacterium
TACGTCAGATAGAGGTAATTCGTTTTCGCGGGATACTCTCCACCCACCGTGTCCACCTGCTTCACACACGGGAAGATCCTTGCAGTCTCACGTTTCGCACGAACCTCCTTTTCTTCGATGCCCGCAAACCCTGCCACTTGATAATCAGAGAATCCCGCCCGCTTCGCTTCGCGCAAAAGCGCATTCCCAACTTCGGCTCCTGCATCCGTTAACGATTGACCAATGGCTACCATTCGTTGAATTCGCCGCAAAAACCACAGATTGATGCGTGTAAGCTCGTACACACGCTCTATGCTCATACCACGTCTCAACGCTTCGGATATCGCTAACGCCCGCCGATCGGTCGGCTGGGCCAATTCGCCCTCAAGGTCGTCAAACTGCCGACTCGTTGCGGAAACTGCCCCGTCCACGCCCGTATCCAACATACGCAGCGCCTTTTGAAACGCCTCCTCGAAACTGCGACCGATAGCCATCACCTCGCCGACGGATTTCATCCCCGAGCCGATCCGCGAAGAAACCAGCCGAAACTTCTTCAAGTCCCAACGCGGAGCCTTGACCACCACATAATCCAACGCCGGCTCGAAACACGCGCAAGTTGTACCAGTAACGCGGTTTGTTACTTCTTGCAGCGCTAAACCCAGCGCGAGCTTCGCCGCGACAAACGCGAGCGGATAACCCGTCGCTTTCGAAGCCAAAGCGGAACTGCGCGACAATCGAGCATTCACTTCAATAATGCGATAATCGTCCGATTCGGGATGCAGCGCGAATTGGATGTTGCACTCCCCCACGATGCTCAAATGGCGAATCACGCGGATCGATATCTCGCGAAGTTTGTGATATTCGTGATTGGTAAGTGTCTGACTTGGCGCGACCACGATCGATTCGCCGGTGTGGATTCCGAGCGGATCGAAGTTCTCCATGTTGCAGACGGTCACGCAATTGCCGTACGCATCGCGCACAACTTCGTACTCGACTTCCTTCCAGCCGCTAAGCCATTCCTCAACCAAAACCTGGGGCGTATGCGAAAAAGCGGTTTGACACCGCTTCCGCAGTTCCACTTTATCCGCGCACATCCCCGATCCCAGTCCTCCGAGTGCGTAGGCAATTCGCAGCATCACTGGATACCCAATCCGCTCCGCCGCCTCGAGCGCCTCGTTGACACTGTTTGCCGTTTCGCTTCGCGGCGTTTTAGCATCTACCTCCGCTAATTTGTGCTTAAATAATTCCCGGTCTTCGGTGGCTTCAATCGACTCGATCGGCGTACCAAACACACGCAGGCGGTACCGTTCCAACACCCCGCTTTTCGCCAGCGACAACCCGCAATTCAAAGCGGTCTGCCCTCCAAAGGAAAGCAACAGGCCGTCAGGCTTCTCGCGTCTGATTACTTGCTCCACAAAGTCCGGTGTGATCGGCAGGAAGTACACACGATCCGCAAGGTGGTGTGAAGTTTGCACGGTGGCGATATTGGGATTCACAAGGACAGTCTCAATACCCTCTTCCTTGAGAGCCTTGATCGCCTGGCTGCCCGAATAGTCGAACTCGCCCGCTTCACCGATTTTGAGTGCGGAACTACCTAGAATAAGTACCTTTTGGGGCATCTCGATCGCGGAGTCGTAGCTGCACGGAACATTCATCGCAGCATCTCCAGAAACCGATCGAAAAGCCCCAGCGCGTCTGTAGGTCCGGGCGTTGCTTCCGGGTGAAATTGCACGCTGCGCGCGGAGCGCCAATCGTGCCGAATCCCCTCGTTCGATCCGTCATTCGCATTCACGAACCACTCCCGCCAACCTTCAGGCAGTGTCGCCGCGTTAACCGCATATCCGTGGTTTTGCGAAGTCACATAGCACCGACGGGCACCGACTTCCAAACACGGCTGGTTTTGCGATCGATGGCCAAACTTAAGCTTGTATGTATCCGCCCCTGCCGCCAAGGCCAGTAGCTGGTTTCCAAGACAAATACCGAAGACTGGCACTTTTTCGGTGAGTGCCCGGCAAACGTGCTTGATCGTCGCCTTTGCCATTTTCGGATCACCCGGACCATTCGATAGAAACACTCCATCCAGATCGTGCTGAAAAAAGTCGTAATCCCACGGTACTCGCCGCACTCGCGCCCCTCCTGACACAAGAGCGCGGATGATGTTCACCTTTACTCCGGTATCCACTAACGCAACGCGTGGCCCATCCACGCCGTATTCCCGCGGCTCCTGACAACTAACTTTTGCAACTAGATTCGTAGAGTTCGGATCGAAGAATTCCACATCTTCGCCGCTCGGCACAATCTTGCCCAGCATCGCGCCGTATTCTCGAATGTGCTTGGTAAGCGCCCGTGTATCCACACCGCTGATTCCCGGCACGCCCGCAGTTTCAAGCCATTGACGAAGCGATCGGTTCGCCGACCAGTGATCGCAGTCATCACCCAACGCCGAAACCACCACACCTTCAACCTGCACGCGCTCGGATTCGAAATGCCTCGGCAGATCGAATTCATCTCGTTCATCGCCGGGTACGCCATAGTTACCGAGAAGTGGGTAGGTGAAAATGAGAATTTGGCCGGCGTAGGAGGGATCGGTCAGCGTCTCGGGATAGCCGACCATGCCGGTATTGAAAACGACCTCGCCCGCTCGCGGAACGTGTGCCCCGAAAAGCTCACCCGCGAATTCAGTTCCATCTTCAAGAATCAGCAATCCATCTCTAGCCATGAGCCGAGAGTATAACCCGCCGCTTCGCTTTGACCAGTAAGCGCGCACCACGTCTTTGGATCACCCCAAAAACCATTACCTTACCCTTCCCATAGCAATAACTTGTCATTTAGCCGAATCGTGCCGGCCATGAACCTATGCGCACGCAGGAACATGCTACAATCCGCGGGAACCCAATCGCCCAGCAGAACGACAACGGCCTCACGCCCACAAAGGACTAATCGCATGAAAGTTACTACGCGCGAAGCGATCACCATTTTTGCCGCTGCTCTTCTCTGTTCGTGCGGCTCGTGTGGACCTGGTTCCGGAGCGATACCGGTCGGCGGTGATCAGGACAATGAAGTGGAGTTAACTGACTGCCCAAGCGGACAGATTCCTGTCGGCACCACAGTCACCATCGGCGTGAAAGTCCGCGAAGATCGAGGCCGGGTCGCAAGTGTCGATGTCACGCCTTTTTCCACTTTCACCGTTACTCAATCACCAACCGGCGCCCACCAAGCCAATTTGCACGTGACTCCGCTTGCGGCTGGAGAAGTGGAACTCATCATTAGTGTCTTGACCGACCAGGGTACGGAACTCGCCGGTCGGTGCGATTTTATCGCTTTCGATACGCACGGCGCGTGTTGCCGGGGAACACTTTGTGCAGTAACCAGCGCTGAGGCTTGCACAGCCGATGGCGGCGCGTTTTCCGGCTCAGGCACGACCTGCAGCGAAACCGATTGCCGCGTCGGCGCGTGCTGCCATTCGAACGGCACCTGCACCCTTGCCAACGAAGATGATTGCCAAGAGGAGGGAGATTCGTATGCGGGCCTGTTGACGACCTGTGACGAAGTCTTTTGCGAACCAGCCGGCGTCACCGGAGCCTGCTGCCAAGGAACCAATTGCGCATCAACCGTTGAATCCCAATGCCCGCCCGACTCAGGCTATTTTCTGGCAAGTGAAACGTGTGATGCGATTATCTGTGCTGCAGGAGCTTGTTGTACTCGAGAAGGCGGTTGCGCCATCCTACCCGAACAGCAATGCGTCGCACCATCGACCTTTTTAGGGGTGGGCGAACTATGTACGAGCGAAGCGTGCAAGCCGCCGGTCGGCGCCTGTTGCATTGGAACGATCTGCGCGGAAACCAGCGAAGCCGAATGTGCAGGCGCCTACCTGGGCGACGGAGAAACCTGCACGTCAAACTTATGCAACACCATCACCCTGTCCCTCGCATACGATGATGAAGTCGTCGTCGATACGGAGGCGGGCGGCATGCGCGTGACCTGGACAGGCCCGATCGAATTCCCCGTGCAGCTCATCTGGACACCGATCAGCGGCGAGCAATGCCCACTAGGCCCAACGAATTGTATGGGGCTTTCCATTTCGGTGATAACCACTTCGACGGCAATCGAATGGCCACAAGCCCCCTCCTGCTCCAGTGAAGGGCTCAGCGTCGAAGAACTACCGATCGAAGCGTCGTATCAACTGCAGCTGATCGATAGTGCAGGCCGACGAAGCAACATCGTGGAAACACCGTTCACCTGCCTGCCGGCGCTCTGATAGTGTCTGCAAAGAAGCCCACTAACCTGCTTAGTGGAGACGGTGTCTTTAATTGCGCGAGAATACAAAGCACCCCAGGTCGAATAAAATAATGGAGAAATGGCGCATCGTCATAACCAGCGGCCAGCCATTTGCCGCAACAGGAGAAACAACATGAGAGTACGAAACTTTGTTTGCTTCGCCATCTTTGGACTCGCCCTCCCCCTCGCAACAGGCTGTGCGACCGCTCGCGTCCGAGTGGAAATCACTTCGCAATACAAACTCACTGCGCAAGACACCACGGCAAAGGAATCAGGGGAAGAGGTGTTTCGCGTATCGGAAGTATCCCTGCTTGAGGTGCGTTCAAGGAATGGAAGAATCGAGTACTACGCGGATCCTCACGCGACGGACTTCTCCATCACTGCAGAAAAAAGTGCCCGTGGATACACGCTTCAAGACGCCCAGGAAGCCCTGTCTGCCATCGAAGTGTACGTCGAAGACAAAGGTGATGGTATCAGCCACCTCGCTTGGCGTTGGGCGGGGGCACGGGAATTCCAATGGCGAGGCAGCGTCGCCTTCAAAATTACAGGCCCATCCACAATCAACCTGGATGCAAAATCGCATAACGGACGGATCAAAGTCACAGATCTCGCTGGTGATTTAGTTGCCGTATCACACAACGGTCGTCTCGAGCTCACGACCAGCGGTAAGGTGCTCTACGCCGAAACACACAACGGACGGATCGAACTAGTTTCCTCGGCAAAGACCATCGAAGCGACCTCGCATAACGGTCGAATCATTGCCGACTTAACCGCCACGACTGTCCCCGACGCCGTGCTCGAAACCCATAACGGCCGGGTTGAAGTACAACTGGCTCAGAACGCATCCGCTAAAATCAACCTCCGCACCGGCAATGGTAGCGTTAACTGCAAGCACTCGCTCAAAATCGCGGAAGTTACTCGATCACGTATCCAGGGAACGCTTGGTCATGGCGACGGCAGGGTAAAAATTCACACCAACAACGGTTCCATATTCATTCAATAGATACACCAAGCGGGCCTCCACGTAGAAGGTAGCTGCCGTTACAATGCGGCCTATGAACGCTAAACCCATCCAATCGACCGGAACCAAAATCGTCGCGACCATCGGGCCCGCTAGTCAATCCGAAACCGTAATCTCGGATTTCATTGACGCGGGCCTTTCTGTTGCGCGCATCAATTTCTCCCACGGCTCCCTTCAAGACCATGCGAAAACGGTTGAAATCGTCAGGAGAGTCGCGAGCGAAAAAGGCGCTGCCATCGGTATTCTCGGGGATCTCTCAGGACCCAAAATCCGACTGACCGATATCGCAGCCGAGAGCATTCACGTTTCCCCCGGCGATTACGTAACTCTTGCGCCCGATACCGGCGAGAGCACGATCGATCGGCTTCGCATCAATCAGCCCGAGATCATCGCGGACATCAAAATCGGCGATCCCTTACTCATTGATGATGGAGAAATTTCCATCCGCGCAACACGGCAGACCGCCGATGGGCTGGTGTGCAAAGTGGAAATCGGCGGAACACTGAAAAGCCGAAAAGGAATCAACCTCCCTGATACGGACCTCCACATCGACTCCATCACGGAAAAGGATTGGGGCGATTTACGGTGGGCGATCGAGCAGAATTTGGATTTCATCGCACTTTCTTTCGTTCGCAAACTGGACGAAGTCCAACGACTCCAAACAAGAATCCGAGAATGGGGCGGCGATCAGCCCGTTTTCGCTAAAATCGAAACCCGACGGGCTATGGATCACCTGGAAGAAATTGTCCGTGCCGCAGACGGCATCATGGTCGCTCGTGGCGATCTGGGAGTCGAATTGGATGTCGCAACTGTCCCCCGCATCCAGAAACAACTCATCGATCTATGTCGCATTCACGCTAAACCGGTCATCACCGCTACTCAAATGCTCCAGAGCATGGTTGATTCACCCACGCCCACTCGGGCGGAAGTCAGCGACGTCGCCAACGCCATTTGTGATGGAACAGATGCGGTCATGCTGTCCGCTGAGACGGCGACAGGCAACTACCCCACCCGTGCAGTCGCAATGATGCACCGCATCGCCCGCGAAACCGAAGCCTACGATCAGGATTTCCAACCCACTCGAGTCAATAAGGACGAACCCAACTGCACCGTCTCCTCCGCCGTCGCACGCAGCGCTACTCAAGTCGCCGACGAAGTGGACGCGGCAGGACTGGTTGTCATGACCATAGCGGGCGACCTCGCTCGGCTCGTTAGCAAATTCCGACTCGACCGACCTGTGCTTGCACTCACCGAAACCGAACAATGCCGAAGGCGCATGGCTCTGATGTATGGCATCCGTCCTGTCTTTGTTGAAAAAAAGGAATCGGACTTAAACGCTTATGAGACGGTGGAACGAGTAGTACTTCAACAGACTGATGCTAAAGCAGGTGATTTGTTCGTAATCGCAACAAGCCCGAGCGTTACGGGAACCGTTAACACTGGCTCAATCACAATCCGAAGAATCGATTGAAACCTAACAAATTACCAGGCGGGTTAACTTCGATTTCGCCGAAACCATCAATCTTAACAATCTTCACAAAACAGCTCGACCGCTTGCAACTGATTGTTAAGAATTTAAGATTACACCGATAAATATATCCATGAAAAGACTTTGCGCACAAGAAAACATTCTCTTAACAGTTAAACATAGCCTGTGAAGATTTTGCGATTTGGTTAACAAACCATTGCTCAATCGCGACTTGCGAAACAGTCGCCTTCAAATCAAAATCGGCTTACTTGTGATATCTTAATGATGGATGACTCATCCTTAACAGAATCGTTCTAAACTTTAAATCCCCAACGGCAGCAATCTTTGACTACTTCTTCCAAACATGCCGCAATCGCCGTGTGATGGATCACAACTCTGACTGGGTAACGTGAAAATGGAGCGAAGAATCAATTCATTATCATTCCCCAAATTACCAGATTATCAACATTGCTAGAATGCCCAATACTTCGGCAGTAACACCCGTTCAGGATGTGCTGAATCTGTACTGTGCACTTCGGCGCTGACCGGTATCACCGAGTACGCCAAATTCCGATCGATCGAAAAAACAGTAGGTCCGATCGCCTCTAAAAACATCAATGCGTCCGCTCTCTTGCATCTTCAGTCTTTCACACACCAGAACGGGCCATTGTTCGGCTTCGGCTTGGAATCTCTAAAATCAGGTGAGGTCGAGTCGATATTTAAGAAATGTCCGCTCTGCTTCATTCTCGCAGCAGCTGATCGCACGCCGGTACGCCTCCCTGGCTTCTGCACGCCGATCCAGTCGGCGAAGCAGATCCGCTTTAGTTGCGTGCAGGTAATGATAGCTCACCAGCTCTCCCGAGGATGCCAGACTTTCGACCAACGCCAGCCCCTCTTCAGGCCCACAAGCCATCGCGACGGCGACCGCACGATTCAACTTCACAACCGGGTTGGGCATTAAGGAAACAAGTACGTCATAATGCTGCACAATACGATGCCAATCGGTGTCTTCAGCGCGTATGGCTCGGGCATGCTCCGCAGCGATAGCAGCCTGCACCTGATACTGCCCAAATCGTCTACGGCGTTGAGCAGTCTGCAACAGTTCGAACGCTTCGCTGATCTGCTCTCTATCCCACAAGGAACGATTCTGGTCCTCAAGAAGAATCAACGCCTCATCTTCACCGACTCGCGCGTCTCGTCGCGAATCCTGAAGCAACATCAGGGCGAGCAATCCCATCGCCTCCGGTTCGTCAGGCATGAATTCGACCAACACCCTTCCCAGTCGAATGGCTTCCGCGCACAATTCCCGCCGGATCATCGCGTCGCCTATTGACGCTGCGTAACCTTCATTGAACACAAGGTAGATCACCATAAGCACGGCCTCGACGCGTTCGGGCAAGAGACGGTCAGGGGGAATTCGGTAAGGAATTCCGGCTTCGCGAATCTTGCGCTTCGCGCGAGTGATCCGCTGTGCCAACGTCGATTCCTGTAGCACAAAGGCTCGGGCGATTTCCGGTGTGGTCAGTCCGCAAAGCGTACGCAACGTCAAAGCCACCTGCGCTTCGAACGCGAGCGACGGATGGCAGCAAGTGAAGATCAACCGCAGTGGATCATCACCGACCGCATTATCGATCAATTCATCATTCATTGCAGATTCGACGCGTTCCGCTTCGCGAAGGCTTTGACCAACGATCTCCCTGCGTCTCCTCACCTGATGACGTCGAACGCGGTCGATCGCTTTTCGCTTCGCAACCGTAGTGATCCATGCACGAACGTTGTCCGGTACACCCTCGGCAGGCCAATGGCGCAGCGCGGAAGCGAATGCATCCTGCATAGCCTCGTCCGCCAAGTCGAAGTCACCCACCACACGAATCAACGTCGCAAGGATCGCTCCAGATTCCTGACGAAAAGCGCAAGCGACCGCTTCTCGCGCATTATCTTCGCGCACGTCACTACCATCCGCACAATGCGTGCTTTTCGCTGCCATCGCCGCTACCACGGATAAGGAGAGGCTTGGCGGGCGCGATCACGCCCTGCCCATGCCAGCCACCCCTCAGGCCCTAGTTACATACTTGTTCGTCCGTCCAAATCGGACGAACTTCGACCGAGCCGCCCTTCGCTGACGGAATTTTCGCCGCCCACGCAATTGCCTCATCCAAGTCCTTCACATCGATCATGTAGTACCCGCCAAATTGCTCTTTCGTTTCTGCAAACGGGCCATCCGTAGTGATCGTGTCACCCGCACGTACGCGAACTGTAGTGGCCGTATGAGTCGGGGCGAGTCGCTCGGCATGCATCATCACTCCAGACTGCATCAACTCCTGCGTAAATACGCCATACTCTTCCATCAGCTTGGCGTTCTCTTCCGCCGTCATTTTCGGGTACATCGACTCGTCATCAAAAATCAGCAACATGTATTTCATCGATCCCTCTCCTAAATTTGGAAACTTGGTTCGATCTTTACCGCTTCCGCAAAGCGGCCTTCATCATGAAGACGCAAATCGGCGCTACAGATCGACGCTCCCTTTCAAAATTCTCCGGTTCGGTAAATTGTGTTTAAAGATGATAGGAAGCCTGTCTCGAATTAGAAACGCAAGCGCCGAATATGACTAATTTGTGTCGAATTCAGTGCTGATCGCAGTACCACTTTGGCGCGAGGCGATTTGGTGTAGCGGGTTCAGGATCGTCCGGGCGATACATGAATCCCTCCTGGTCGCCGAACCATGATCCGGTCACGAAGAACACGCCGTCGGCACTGGTAACGATTTCCTCAATGCGGTAGACGCCAATCCACTGCGGCTGAGTCATGGATGTGCCCGTGGCTACATGCATCCGCGCGGCGCTTTCCAACGCGCTTCGGCTCATCCAGAAGCGCAGGCGGACAGGCCAATCCGTGAGAACGCTGGATGAGGCGATTAAAATAAGCACTGGTATCGCATACCAACGCCAACGTCCTGCCCCGCGATAGGGTTGACCGTGGCGTGTTATGTACCTTCCGCGAGTCGCATACACCAGCGTGCGCACTAAATAGTCCAACATGGCCGTTGAGAAAAAGAAGCCGCACGTTGTGATCGCGAGTGCCGCACCTAAGCTGAACTGCCCAGGGCAACTCGCGAGCGACAAAAGCATAACGGTAAGCACAAAAGCAACCACAATCGTCCGCATTGGCTGTGGCGATTCCCAAAGATGCCACATGTGATACCAATGACGGCTTTTATAGGTACTCCGAACCGCAGGATCGAAACCTCGCCCGCACTCCGGGCACACGTTTGAAAGCAATCCGCGCAACGCGTAATCGCAATCCAAACATTTCGCCTCATCAGGCAACGACATTAAGAACCACCCCGTGACAACAGAGCCAGGAATTCCCGATTCCCACCGTGGCCTTTGATCGGGCTCTCGCACGTGGCCTCAATCGTAAACCCCAAAGCGATAATCGCTTCGCATACCCTGTCGATCGTGGAATCGATCAGGCCAGCCGGCAACACTCCACCGTCCAACTCCGCTTTCGCCGCTTCATAGTGAGGTTTGATCAGTGTGATGATCGAACCATCGACCGCGAGCATCTTCCGTGCATTGGGCAGCACCTTTTCCTGCCGCGTCCATCCGGTATCAATCGTAACTAAACCTACCGACTCCGGCAGGCTTGCGTGCATGGCGTTGGTCCGCTCCATGACCACGACGCACTTATTCTTCCGCAGCTTCCACGCAAGCGTCCCGTAGGAAGTATCGATCGAGTAAACTCGCACAGCGCCCCGTTGCAGCAAGCAATCCACGAATCCCCCCACGTGGCTGCCTAAGTCAGCGCAACACAACCCGCTCACCTCGAAACCGAATTGCGCCAAGGCGAAGTCAAGCTTTTCTCCACCACGAGAAACGAAACGAGATCGCGCATCAGAAGTCATGAAAGCCGAACTTTGTAGTGAGCAGCGCTGGACGATTCGCGCATAGAAACGCACGGGCGGCCTACAAAGATCACCCGTGCGGATTAATCTATCAAACGCCCGCTGGTCTTTAGGAAGTAGGCTGCGCCTTGGCCATTGCCTTGTTCAGGTGCAACGCCAACCGTGATTTCTTCCTCGACGCGGTGCGTGAATGATACGTACCCTTAGCAGCAAACTGATCGAGACGCTTCGAAACCTTACGAAGCTGCTCCTTCGCCAGATCGAACTCGTTGTCATGCACGTAAGTAAGAAACGCCTTGATGGCCGTCTTTACCTCAGACTTACGAGCACGGTTACGAACCTGCCGCGTTACGTTTTGCTTCATTCTTTTTTTGGTCGAAAGCCGATTCGCCACAGTCTTTACTCTCCGTCACCTTCAGTTGGTTACGTGGACTGATTTACTCTCCATCGCCCCCATCAGCGGGCAGACCCTCAAGTCTAACACGAACATCGCGATAGTTGTAGTCCATCTGGAGAATCTTTCCATAGGTTTTCTTCGCGTTGACTGCGTCGCCCGAATCCTCCTGGGCGCGTCCCAGCCAATAATGGAGCCCCTTACTAATCTCCTCCCCACCGAACTCCTGTCCCTCAATCGCCGCAGAAAGCGTCTCAATAGCTTGGCTGTAGAAAGTCTTACGGTAAAAACAACGCCCTAGGTACATTTCACAAGCAGCACGATTTTTCGGGTCAGACCTCGCTGTCTGGAAAAACGGGATTGCGTCGTCGTAACGCCCTGCATTGAACAACCTCACGCCATATTCAAACTTCAATCGCAAGTCCGTGGGATACTGGGCAACCCGGTCCTTATAAACGCCCAGCTCAAACTTGAGCTGCTCCGCCTTGTGCATCTTAAGTGCCTCTTCATTGCCCGCCTTAGCAAGGTTGCGGGCCTTGCGGGTCAATTGGCGAATTCGAATGTCTTCGGCTCGCTGTTTCCATCGATAAGCACTCGTACGTTTGTAGGCATCAACCAGGTGCGCAATCGCCTTTTTCTCATCAGCTTCGTCGTCACGCCTGGTCAGAATCTCCACCAAGTGAGTTAAGTTGCGGTGGTCATCAGGGGCGTTTTTGTACGCAGCCTCCGCACGTTCGATCAAGTCCTCAACCCGATCATCGCTTTGCACGCTACGCTCAAGATCGTGCAGATCCTTTTGTTTGTCAGTGTCCCGAACACTGTCCTGGAAGGATTCGCCTTTGACGTATTTACCTTTGAGAATCGTCAGTTTGGTTGACATATCGCGCTGGGCTTTTTCGACTTTGTCATCTTTTGGTGCACGACGACGCCAAATCGTCATCGCCTCGATACAAAACTCGAAGGCAGCAAGGGCAATCTCGTGATCGTCCCTATCGGAAGCACGATCGCCGAACTCTTCGACGTATTTCACAAAATTCGCGCAATTTTTCGCTGTGGATTTGGCATTGGACTCGAGGGCCTTTTTAAAGATGCCTGCAGCCCACATGGCAGCATTCACGGTATCGAGCTGACAGGCGGTCTTCACCATACCTTCCAGATAGCTCAAATTATCAGGATCATGACCGAATAACCAACAAGCGTTGAGAAACGCCTGCTTCTCGTCTTTGTCGCTCATCGAGCGTTTGAGCGAGTCCTTTAAGCCGGGTTTTTTTCCGCCGCTTTGCTTGCGCGCGACCGCACAACCGTGCAGCGGTTTGAGCGCATCTTCCACCGCGTCAGGCCAGAATTCCAATCCGTTGACGTAATACTCAACAGCGTAGTCGTACTGCCGCTTATCACCCAGTTCGCGTGCGCGAGTGAACCACTTCCTGGCCTTTTTCTTGTCTTCCTCGGATGTCTCAAAGCGCGAGTTGGATTCGGCGCTTTCCGCTTCGGGTTGGGGCTGGGCTTTTTTTCTCCAAGCCATATGCAATAGCGCTTTCGTAGGGGAAACGTCTGCCGCAAACTTTCAGCGCGTCGCGCGGAGAGTCGATAAGAATGACGTAGGCCGTGTAAGAACCAATGGAGAAACGCTACAAATCCTTCCAACGGCTTAACTTAGCCTTTACAAGCGATAACCCGGCTATACTATCTTAAGGGTCAGTCGTGTCAAGCTGATCCAGGCAATCGTGGACCTTAACGCCGCACAGGAAGAAAGCTCGTGATTCCGACAGATCTGGACAATCTTCGCATCGTCTGCTACCCGGACCCAATCTTGCGCGAAAAAGCAGAACCGGTCACCGAATTTGACGAGAACCTCAAAGCTTTTGTCGAGCATATGTACGAATTGATGAAGACCGGCGAGGGAGTAGGACTGGCCGCACCGCAAGTGGGCATCTCGGCAAGACTCTTCGTCCTGAACCCCACCGGCGAACCGGAAGATCGCAAGGTGTATATCAACCCTGAGTTTATCGGGACCAACGGAGTTGCGGAGCGTGAGGAGGGGTGCCTTTCGCTGCCCGGTATCAACGTCATGATGAGACGAGCGCGGGTGGCCAGACTCCGCGCACAAGACGTCGAAGGAAACACTTTCGAGGAATCGGGAGAGGATCTGTTAGCGCGCATCTGGCAGCACGAAAACGACCACCTTAACGGCCGGCTGATTATTGATAACATGTCTGCTGCGGACGAGCTGGCCAACCGCAAGGCGATCAAACAGCTCAAAGTAGATTACGCTCATTCGCGTTAAACGCGGGATCCATTTATGCGCATTATGTTCCTGGCCTCGAGCGAATTTGCGTTGCCGACACTGCGCAACCTCGCTTCGAGTGGCCATGAGATCGTCGAAGTCATCACTCAACCCGCCAAACAGGCAGGCCGAGGCAAACGAGTCAAACGCATGCCCGTCCACGTGCTTGCGCACGAACTTGGCTTGACCGTGCGTGAAGTCGAGGACGTAAACGACCCGTCATTCATCGAACATACTCGATCGCTATCCATCGACCTTGGCGTGGTCATCGCGTTCGGACAATTCCTCCGAGACGGTTTTCTGGACGCCATCAAATTCGGCTGCTTCAATCTCCACGCCTCACTCCTGCCGAAGTACCGTGGCGCAGCCCCCATCAATTGGGCAATTGTCAACGGCGAGGCAAAGAGCGGTGTAACTGTGTTTAAAATTGTGCGGAGCATGGATGCGGGCCCTATCCTGACAACTCGCTGGACCTACATCAAACCGGAAGAAACCGCTGCCGAACTGCACGATCGATTGGCCGGCGTGGGTGTGGATGCGGTGCAAGCAGCCCTTGAATTGTACGCGGATGGCACCGAACCGGAAGGTGAATCACAAGATCATTCGCTCGCGACAAAAGCCCCCAAACTCAAGAAAGCAGACGGCCGTATCGATTTCGATAGACCAGCCGAGCAAGTTGCCAACCATATACACGGCATGACTACCTGGCCTGGCGCATCGACCGTCTATTACGCAGATGACGGAAGATGGGAACAAGTCAACATCCTCCGTGCTCGAAAGGCGGAAACACCTAACAGGCCGCAAGATGAGCCGGGCACGATTGACGAACGCCTATACGTGGCGTGCGCGGGTTCTTTCCTGGAAATCCTGGAAATCAAACCTTCTTCCGGACGCGTAATGAGTTGGCCTGATTACGTCAACGGCCGGCACGTGCAAGCGGGAGATTATTTTGCCGACAAGGAGTAACCGGCAATGACACCCGACGAGGCGTCGCGCGGATTCGAAAGTGTTTTTGGCGAAAAACCGCAGGTCATCGTTCGCGCCCCCGGGCGGGTAAACCTGATGGGCGATCACACGGACTACAACGAAGGCCTGGTACTCCCCATCGCGATCGATCGTTACTTCATCATCGCCGCAGCCCCTTATCGTGGCGAAAGTATCGAGATTCATTCCGACGCTTTGAACGAACGGGCCGTCTTCCCCCTTTCCACCGATCATCGCCGCACGCCAAAATCCTGGGCAAAGTACCCATTCGGTGTG
>JANQHN010000259.1 GCA_028282665.1 Phycisphaerae bacterium
CAAATGACTCCGCCTTTGCGAGCCCCACAATCTAAGTATGGGCGAGCAGGAGCGAATATGTCGCGCCTACGTTCGCCAGATCGCGCGAGACGTAGGACCTCTCCGTGACGTGCCTGCCCCTGATGTCATGACCTCTGCACAGCACATGCTTTGGATGCTCGATGAATACGAGCAAATTCATGGTGGGCATTTCCCGGGCGTGATTACGGGTAAGCCGGTAGCTATGGGTGGTTCATTGGGGCGGACTGAAGCCACCGGTTATGGTGTGGTATTCACGGTTCGCGAAGCGTTGAAGGAATTGAACCTCCGGCCGGAGGATACGATTGCGGCAGTTCAGGGCTTTGGAAATGTGGCTCAGTACGCCGTAGAATTATACAACCAAATTGGCGGCACCGTGATCGCCGTATCATGCTGGGACCAGCAGGATCAACAGCCCTATACGTTTCGAAAGAAGGACGGAATCGATCTGTTGGAACTTCGTAAGATCACCGATCGCTTTGGAGGCATTGACAAGGTTAAAGCAACGGAGGTGGGATACGAGTGTTTGCCGGGTGACGCATGGATCGAGCAGGAGGTTGACATCCTCTTTCCCTGCGCCTTGGAAAACTCCATCACGGAAAATAACGTATCCAGCATTAGCAAACGCGTGAAGCTGATCGCGGAAGGCGCGAACGGACCAACCACGCCGGAGGCGGATCATTCACTTCACGAGCGAAAAATTTTCGTAATCCCGGATTTTTTGGCCAACGCCGGTGGCGTCACTTGCAGCTACTTTGAGCAAGTTCAAAGCAACATGAATTACTTCTGGGACAGGGATGAAGTACTCGGCAAGTTGGATACAATGATGACTTCCGCCTTTATCGGCGTCAGTGAAGTAGCACGCAAACGAAAGCTCTACATGCGCGATGCCGCCTATACGATTGCGATATCGCGGGTCGCTCAAGCATGCAAAGACAGGGGATGGGTATAGACCGAAGCGCAGTCAAAAAGCGAGCGGTTCGATGGCTAGCAAGCCGACAGAGAGCGTTTTCCCGCCATTCGACCGCAAGTTTTTCGAAGCCGATGAAGATTTCACGGTCATCGGCGAGGGAAGACTCGGCGGCAAGGCCTTAGGTCTGGCCGCCGCGAAGCGGATTCTCTCTCAAGCCTATCCAGGTGGAGAAGTATCCGGAATCGCGATCAGCATTCCTCGAATGACCGTTCTGCGGACCGGGGTGTTCGAACAATTCATGTCGCAAAACCGGTTGTATGAAGTCGCTTTGAGCGACATGCCCGACGACCGCATCGCGCACGCATTTTTAAAGGCCGAGTTTCCTCCTTTGGTTGTAGGAGACCTGCGGGCCTTGATTGCCGGTGTCCGTTCGCCCCTGGCGGTGAGATCATCGAGCTTGCTGGAGGATGCGCTGAATCACCCCTTTGCCGGTGTCTACGCGACAAAGATGATTCCCAATAACGAAACCAACGTTGGTGAACGATTTCGCGCGCTCGCGGAGGCGATCAAGTTCGTTTGGGCTTCAACCTTCTTTCAAGACGCCAAGAGCTACATGCGAACCACGGCTCATTCAATCGAACGTGAACGCATGGCAGTGATCATCCAGGAAGTGGTAGGCCAACGTACGAATGAAAGGTATTACCCGGTCATTTCCGGCGTTATTCGCACTCATAACTACTACGCTTCGGGGCTCGCCGATGCGAAGGACGGTGTAGTGAATTTGGCGCTGGGTTTGGGGAAGGCAATCGTGGATGGCGGAATCACTTGGTCTTACAGTCCAAAATTTCCGAACCACGGGCCGCCTTTCGCGTCAACCAAGGACATGCTTAACAACACGCAGACCAGATTCTGGGCAGTGAATATGCAACCTGCGTCTTACGATCCGGTCAGTGAGGCGGAACGGCTCGTCGAGAATGACCTTGGAGTCGCTGAGAACGACAACGTTTTGAAGTTCATCGCATCGACTTACGATTCGGCATCTGATCGTCTCACCTTGGGAACCGGCGTCGAGGGACCGCGCCTACTGACGTTTGCCCCCATTTTGGAATTAAGTGATATACCGCTCAACGATGTGATCGAATCGCTTTCGCAGCAGTGTAAAGAGGCGTTGCAGACCGATGTGGAAATAGAGTTCGCGCTCACTTTGGACCGCAAGTATGGACTTCCCGCGCGATTCGGTTTCCTTCAGGTAAGGCCCATGATGGTTCCGAAAGAACGTGTTGTGGTTGAGCAGGAGGATTTGGCGGGTAGTCAGGTGCTCGTGGCCAGCCATAACGTGTTGGGGAACGGTTCGAGCGATTCCATCATTGACGTCGTCTACGTCAAACCGTCGACTTTTGAGGCGCGCCACACAAGAGCGATCGCCTCTGAACTCGAAGTGGTAAATCGTAGGCTTGTTGAAGCCAGAAGGCGATACGTTCTGATCGGATTCGGGCGTTGGGGAAGCAGCGATCCATGGTTGGGAATACCGGTGACTTGGCCTCAGATTGCCGGCGCGCAAGCGATCGTGGAGGCGACCTTGCCTGACATGCTCGTCGAAGCGAGCCAGGGATCGCACTTTTTTCATAACATGATCAGTGTTTCGGTTTGGTATTTTTCCGTGCCGCATACCGGCAGCTACTCGATCGACTTCGACTGGCTTGATGCACACGAAGCGGAATTCGAAACAGGTTTTGTACGCCACGTCAAGCTTCCCGCTTCTTTGAGCATTCGCGTTGACGGCCGCAACGCGCGCGGTGTGATTCGCCATCGGTAACTTCCATCCACGGAATCGGCAATGACTAAACAGGACAATCGTATTGATGAGATTCTGCAATCCTTACAGGAACGCGCAAAGGAACTAAACTGCCTTTATTGCGTCGAAGAACTCATCAGCAACGAATCGGCTACGATAGATGAGATCATTCAGGGAGTGATCAATGCCATTCCGCCGGGGTGGCAATATCCCGATATCTGTTCTGCACGAATTGCGTTAGGCGACTCTGTCTGCGAGGCTGAGAATTTTAGGCAGACAGCGTGGCGTCAGCAGGTTGATGTCAAAATTTCCGGTGAAGCCGTGGGGTCGATCGAGGTGGTCTACCTCGTTGAGATGCCAAGTGCTGACGAAGGACCCTTTCTTAAGGAAGAGCGCAGGCTGCTCGCAACAATCGCGGACCGGCTTGGCAGCTGCCTGATGCATCATCGTTTGTTGGATTCAATGCGGAGTCTGCGCGATTCAACGGGGAGCCGTTCCATTAAGGGTAGGGAATGGTCGGCGATTCTGGATTTGCTCCGTCAGACGGATCAGAGTCTTTTGATGCGCGTTGCCCGTAAAATGGTCAACCACCTGTGCTGGAGCGGTATAAAAGAAGCGGAATGCGTTCTCCAGAGTTTTGGAAAAAAGCGACATGCGGATCAGCCCGATGTGTTTTTCGAATCAAATTCCCCGTGCGAGAAGGGCATTGCACCAACAGCAATCACCTTGGCGAACGAGGTCTTTGAACTCGCTGCTGCGCACCTGAGCGATAATGAAATCATCACTTGTGTCCATAATTGGATTAAACAAGATCGTGCAAGCTTTCTAGTTAACGCATTGGAAAACTACCACACTTCGATTTCGGAAGTGGGTGATGCCATTCAGCGCTACCAGCATGCCGGTCATGGTGAAGTGGAGCTGTCTCCCTCCACGAGGAAAGGGCTATTAGTATCGTTGGTGCGCAGGTTTCTCTCGGACCAGCTGGAATACATCAACGTCGCGAAGCATTACGTCGAGATTAAGGACTTTCATCAACTCATCAGCCGACTGGTCTACCCTTCGCGAGGTCACGGCAAAGTGGGTGGCAAAGGTTCAGGGCTGTTTCTAGCCTATCAGATTATTCAGAAATTTCTGGATGAAAACGAGATCCTCAAAGACATCAAGACACCCAAGACTTGGTATCTGACATCTGATGGGCTTCATGATTTCGTTTATTGCAATCACCTCGAGGACGTTTTTTCACAAAAATACAAACAGATCGACGAAGTGCGACAGGAGTACCCGGAGATCGTGCAGGTCTTCAAAAACTCCCAATTCTCTGCATCCATCTTAAAAGGTTTGTCATTGGCATTGGATGATCTCGGCGATAAGCCGCTCATCGTGCGGAGTTCAAGCTTGCTGGAAGACAGGTTTGGCGCCACTTTTTCAGGAAAGTACAAGAGTTTATTCCTGGCCAACCGAGGCACGAAGCAGGAACGCCTTACGGCACTTACCGACGCCATCGCAGAAGTGTACGCCTCTACTTTCGGTCCTGATCCGATTCAATATCGCAATGAGCGAAACCTCCTCGACTTTCAAGAGGGCATGGGCATCTTGATTCAAGAAGTGGTTGGAGCCCAGGTGGGAGATTACTTTCTACCTGCGTTCGCGGGGGTCGCTTTCAGTCACAACGAGTTCCGGTGGTCGCCTCGCATTGCTCGCGAAGACGGCGTA
>JANQHN010000360.1 GCA_028282665.1 Phycisphaerae bacterium
ACGCTTGCGGGTGGCCAACGGTTGTACGCCCTGATCACTTGGCGGGAGCTTACCAAGATCAGGCAAGAGCGTGCAGACTTCGAAGCGTTGATTCGTTCTCAGAATAACGATGAAGCACGCTCCGATTTATCTTTTCGAAAAACCGAATCGCAGGAAGGAATCAAAACACCCACGGTTAGCGATGGCGCTTCAGGTTCGTTTTATGCAATCGTACGTTATGAGGCGAACCAGTGGGTGTTGGAGCGGGAAGTGCCTGAGTATCTCGACCATGAGGATCGCATTTTGCACATGACGGTAGCCGGCGAACAAATGCACCTGTTTTTCGTCTCCGCAGATGACGGCGGGGAAGTACATTGGACGCGCTCGAACGGTGGCAAGGATTGGCAGCCTGCCATTGGTTTGGGCATGCAGGTTGTGAATGTAGTCACCGTCTTCGACGCTCCATCCGGCCCTGCCATACTGTATCGTAGCGAGGCAATCAGGCATGATCCGAATCAACGCTCTGGCGTGCCGACAACGGCGAATGACATTTCCTCAGCGCACGAATCTGTCGAGGCTACAGACGACAGCGAAGGCCATGGCGCGCTTGTATTGATCAAGCATCTGGAGACCGGCTGGTCTGATGGGGTAATCTTAAAACAAGATGATGAAACACCGCTACCTTCGGGCAAGGGATTGCGCGCGGGCGTTCTGGATGACATGCTCGTTGTCGCTCGACCGCTGGAACAGGGCATGGTGGAAGCGGGGCTGTGGTCCATTCAAGACGGTACGGCCATCAAACCGATGGCGGCTATCGATGAGCTTACGACAGAAAGCATGACCGACAGCCACAGGCAGATTCAACAAACCATCGAGTTGATGATCTTCATCGGCACGCTTGCGGCGGTGTTCATCTATCGGCGGGAGAGCATTCTGCTGGACGTCAAGCTTAAACCCGATCAGGCTCTCGTGATGCCCGGACGCCGCTTCCTTGCCGGTCTGGTGGATGTTGGCATTATGCTCCCCGTGTACATCGGTATTGTCGTGGCGATTTTGCTCGCTACGCCAGGAGCGTGGTCCATGCAGTCGAGGGAGGAGACAATTCCCGCAACAATGATGTGGGCCAAACCTTTGATCGGGATCGCTTACGCGCTTTATGGTTTTATCGGCGAAGCACTCATGGGGGCAACGCCTGCCAAACGCCTTTTAGGTATGACGGTCGTACGAGAAGGTGGCGACAAATGTTCGTTGAACATGATCGGGGTGAGAAACGCCGCGCGCATTTTTGAAGTTATGTTTCCACCTATTCTGCTGCTTGTCGCTGTGTCGCGCAATCGCCAGCGATTGGGGGACATTGTCGCGCGAACCGTTGTGGTGGAATTCCGCCCACTAAATCCGCCCGAAGATCCAAGCCCGCCGACCGAGTGACTGGAGGATTGATGTTCAGTTGTGAAGCATGAAATCGCGTGTTGTGATCCCTGCTGTTTTTGAGGATTAGTTTGATGAAGACGGTCATTGTATTGAATAAGGATCAGATGGGGCAAGGCGAAGCCGACTTGGGACGGAAACTACTGGCGACGTGTTTACGAAAGCTACCTGCTTTTGAAAAGTTGTCCGCGATTATTTTTTACAACAAAGGAGTGAAGGTTGCGGCTAAAGGATCACCATGGGCGGGTGAAATTAAGATGCTCGAGGAATCCGGCGTGGATATGATCGCGTGCGGCACGTGCGTGGAATATTACGGACTCAAGGAAGAGATGGTGATCGAACGCGTGATGGGTATGGACGATATCCTAACCGCGCTCGGGCGGGCGGAGAAGGTGATTACGCTCTAGTGTTGGCCGATGGTGGCTCCGAAACTCGTCCGAACTTGATGAAAACGACGGCCGCCGTCCAATGCCCCTAGGAACCTGGCGACGAACCGTCGAACACCCGTTTGGTCAGCAAGGTCGCCAATGCGAACAGCATCCCCGTGGAACCGCACCGCGCGCCCATTGCGGAAGGCATTATCTATACGGGTGAGTGGGACCACTAAGATGACACACGCAACAAGCAACCAAGTATGAATTTGTTCGACTCGGTTACGGTGTGCATACTGTCATCGTTCAACTCGATCGCGCAGTGCGGCATGGTCGTGGCCGTACCGACACTCCGAGCACCGTTGTTGCGGTGTACCCTGCAAATCGTAATCGCCCTTGAGACAGTAAAGAGGCATGTGGTTGCTTTCTATCTCTTGTGCGCTGGTGGTTGACTGGCGATTGCACGAATTAAGTCATTGCCTCCGCGAATAGATCCACCCTACAATTTGCCTCCCATGATTTATCTGATCGATACCTACAAGGGCGAAATTGCCGGGGTTGCCACGTCGGTCCTCTGGACCGCGACGTCCCTGCTGTTTGCGGAAGCGGGGCGTCGCTTGGGCCCTGCGATGCTCAATGGGCTTCGCATTTTTATCGCCATCTTGTTGCTGGGGTTCACGCATCGCCTATTGACGGGGCAGTGGGTGCCCGATGCGCATTGGCGCCAAGTTGCCTTTCTGGCTGCGTCCGGCATTGTCGGATTGAGCATCGGTGATCAGGCGCTGTTCACCGCTTTCGTCGATATTGGTCCTCGACTTTCGATGCTGATCATGACCACCTCACCGCTCATGGCGGCGATGTTCGGCTGGGTTGCGCTGGGCGAAACGCTTCATGGACTGGCGTGGATCGGGGTAGCGCTTACGATTGCCGGTGTGGCGTGGGTCGTCGTGGAGAGACCCGCACGCGGACCGACCATGGATCATCGGTTTTTCCTGCGGGGTGTGTCGCTCGCACTGATCGGCGCAGCCTGTCAAGCTGGCGGATTGCTGCTGAGCAAACAGGGTATAGGCCACGGTTGGCTGCCGGAAGAGTCGCACATCGCGCCACAGACCGCTACTTTTCTGCGAATGTCATTCGCGGGAATCGGTATGATCCCGATTCTGATTGTGCACACGCTGCGTGAGCGACAGCGGCGAGCAGCCGGACGTTTCCCCAAGCGAATCGGAACACCGCGCGGCGGGGTCGCATTTGCGTGCGGCGGTGCAGTGGTCGGGCCGTTTCTTGGAGTGTGGATGTCACTGGTCGCTTCGGACAACACGGACCTGGGCATTGCACAGACGCTTTGCTCGCTAACGCCGATTTTTCTTTTGCCGGTTGTGTACTTTGTTCACAAAGAACATGTCAGCCCGCGCGCAATCACCGGTGCGGTCGTTGCCGTCGTCGGCTCATCGTTGCTGTTCGTCAGGCCGGGATAGAGCACACATCCTCGATTGCTAGCGAACCTGCCCCCACAGTCAGGAGTGAGACAAGGATGCGGATTGCTCCATTCGTTCACACTTTTTCACGCCAAACTTAGTCAAAATGTCTTCCATCAAACACCACCGTGTTATCGAGGATTGCAACAGATTCGCTCCGACGAAGGCAGTGAACCAAAGCCAGTGTTTCGAGTGGTACACCGAGAGCAGCAAACTGGCGAGGATAAACGTACCGGCGATCATGCGTATGATTCGTTCCATCGACAAGGTGTTTCTCCGATTGCATGTGAAGAGCGGGTGGCGGCTCATCGGTGGATTATACGCCATCAAGTTCACGGGAACGGTGGAAGCGTATTTGATACGGCCGAGTGACTGTGCGTTTGGGCGAAACCCGAGCAAGGTCGCGAAAGGCTTTGCGATGCTTTACAATCCTCCTTGTTTGGAAGCTTACCTACCTAAGACGAGGAATTCGGCACTGTGAGTTTGCAACTCGAAAGTCTAGCCTCCGACGATACGCATCGCGCGAAAGGGAAGGATTTCAATTTTCGGTCGTTCCGCCGCATTCTTGCGCTGACTTGGCCTTTCCGAGGTCTGCTCTTTGGCGGATTGGCGATCACGTTGGTTTTCGCTGCACTTCACACGCTCAGCATTGGGGGCGCGTTTCCGGTTTTCAAAATACTGCTGGAGGAGGAAGGACTCAGCGCATGGGCACACCGCACGGTTGCGGGGGGACGCGTTGGTGCAACCTTCGCGGTGCCTGCTGTGGAGGAGGATGGTTGGCTTCGCATTACGGACATGAAACAATCCTCCACGCTCTACGAACAGGGCGTTCGCAACTTCGATAGGGTCAAGGCCGGTTTCAGTGATGATCCCCATGAATTTCTCAACCTGCTCGCGACTGCCGAAGCGGGTTTCGACATAGCGATCCGAGTGCAACCCGCTTCCTCTCAAGATGGGGAGGAACGGCGTATCAAACTGACGCCGGAGGAGGTGTCGACGGAGTATTCGATTTTATTGAGTATCGCCTCCCGGATCAGAAGCGACACGCCGGAAGAAAAGCTGCAGGCACTGATCAACATTCTGGTTGCACTTATCGTGCTCGTTGCGGTGGCGAATACATGCAGGTATCTCGGCGAAATCCTGATCGCCAGGGCGATACTACGCAGCATGATGACACTCCGCGCGCAGCTTTACGAACGCACGCTCAGTAAGCCCGTTTCCTTTTTCGCGGGCGAAGAGACTTCGGCCATCGTGTCGAAGTTCGTGCAAGATGTGCTCGAGATCCAGCGCGGCCTGATGGCGTTTTTTGGGAAGTTCATCCGTGAACCGATCCGTGCGGTTTTTCTGATCACCGCTGCGCTCATCCTTGATTGGCGCATTACGATTGTGGTCATGATCGTCGCGCCGATTGCTTTCGTAGTTTTCTATGTCGTGGGGCGCAAGGTTAAAAAGGCCAATGAGCGATTGTTGGTCGGTTATGGTCGGATGCTCGGCGCGATCACAACGAGCTTGCAAAACATTCGGGTGGTTAAGGCGTACACGGCCGAGGACTATGAACGCGGACGGTTGACCAGGGTCGACTGGTCCATGTTTCGTCAGCAGCTCAAGCTCGCTCAGTTGCAAGCGTTTGTGAGCCCTGCGCTGGAGACGGCCGCGGTCTTCGCGGGGAGTTTGGTTACGGTTTGGCTTGCATCGCTCGTGCTGGATCATCAACTTTCGGTGTCAAAATTCGTGACACTTGGCTTTGTTTTGTCCGTGCTGTCCGATCCGCTACGTAAACTCTCCGATGTGTACGTGCTCATTCAAAAATCCACCGCAGGAGCGGAGCGCATCTTCGGCGTGATCGATGCGCCCATCGAACCTGAAGAAGACAAAGGAGCGGTCGGGCTTTCGCCATTGTCCGACGCAATCGAGTTTCGCGACGTGGTGTTTACGTATCCGGGGGCGGAAGTCGCCGCGTTAAATGGCGTGAATCTGAGCATCAAATGCAGAGAGACGGTGGCCATCATCGGGCCCAATGGGTGCGGCAAAACGACACTTGTTAGTCTTTTGCCGCGATTCTTCGATCCCGACAAAGGGACTGTTTCTTTCGATGGCACGGACTTGCGGGTCGTTACCAGGCCTTCGTTGCGCAAGCAGATCAGTCTGGTGACGCAGGACGCGGTTGTATTCGCGGCGACGCCGGTAGAGAACATCGCTTACAGCGGTGAGGCGATCGACGAAGCGCGAGCCAAAGATGCCGCCAATCGGGCGTTTGCAAGTGAGTTTATTGAGGCGTTGCCCGACGGCTGGGATACGATTCTCGGTGAGCAGGGCAAAACCCTCTCGGGCGGTCAACGCCAAAGACTTGCTATCGCCCGCGCAATCTACCGCAACGCGCCGATTCTCGTCTTCGACGAAGCGACCAGCCAGATCGATTCGGAATCCGAATTAAAGATTCAAGAAGCGGTGCGCGAATTTTCAAAAGACCGTACAACGCTCATCATTGCGCATCGACTCAGTACCATTCAATTCGCCGATCGCATCGTCGTCATGGACGCCGGTGAGGTCATCGCCACCGGCACCCATGACGAACTCATCAACACTTCCCCCTTCTACAAAAACCTCTGCGACACACAGCTGGTAAACCCTCAGTAGGCGTATTGCGATTGATGCTGTGGGCTTTTCATGAAAATAAGCGCTTATAAGTTGATTAACGCCACAGTTCGGACGGTTCGATTTCCTTAAAATCCGGTTCATCGGCGCTGCGCGAGGTTACTTCAAAGGCTAGAGAAGGTTCGGTCTCGGAAAACCTGCGACGAAGTTCGATTCGTGCCCAATCGTGTGGTGGTATCATCACGTGCCAACACACGTGCATTTCCCATTCTTCGGAGAAAAAGAGGTAATGCGTTACGATAAGAACATGGGGCGTGACAATCTCGTTTTCCCATTCGGTATCCGTATCAATCCCGAGTTCAGGATGCTCCTGTGCCAGGAATGGAATGAACAATTCGCGCACGGCGGCAGCCTCTGGATCAATGATGATTTCTTCATCGGAAACCACAGTGACGCCCACGGTCTGTTCGCGGACAACCGTACCCCGTTCAGCGCGAATCGTAACTTCGACGGTACCGCTGTCTGGAAAGGGAGAGTCGTCGTTGCTCGTACCATCGTCGTTCGGCATGGTTGACGGTTTCACCCTGACTTCCGCCACATCGCCCGGGCCGATTTCGTCATTGATGACCGTAATAGTCGAGTTGTCGGCTGTGGCCGAAATCGTTACTTTTTTGGAAGAACCAATCGAATCTTCCGTGCCGGGATCGAGGTGGACGAGCAGGACCGATTCCTGATCGACGACAGAATCATCAATGCCGCTCGGAGAAACCTTGAATTCGAACTCATCCTGCTCCTCGGGACCGGTTGGCACGAGACTACAGCCGATTGGCAACACCAAAATGGCAAGAACAATAGCTACGCGAAACATACATGACCTCCTGGTTAAGTTTGGTGTCATAGTCTATCGGCGGCTCAATTCGGAATTGAGTATACGTTTGGTTAATTGTCCAATCATTGCACGTGACGATTTATGGCAAAAAACTAATCTTGTATCTTGAAACAAGGAACTCTGATTGTTTGTTGCAATGTGAAAATATCACGACGGCATGGATGGGTAGTGTGACGTTTGGAAGTACGCAACCGGTTGCCGTGTTACTGCTGGTGGTATGCCGAATCATTGATGGATAGGCTACAATGAATCCATTTCCGCTCGTTCCTGCCAGGCTTCGTCGATTTCGGCGAGTTCGCGTTCCAGGGCTTCGACTTTTTCTTTGAGTTCTTCCAGCGCCTCCGGGTCTTTGTTAATTTCCGGATCGCCGAATTTTTCATGCAATAGCCCAAGTTGTTCTTCGTGGTCGATGATCATCGCCTCCAACTCATCCACGCCGTACCGGTCAAAAATCGAGGATTTGCGTTTGGGTTTGTTTTCTTTGTCCGTGCGTTTGATCTGTTTTTTCTTTGCTGGCTCCTTCTTGTTGGCCTGTTCGCGTTCGATCTGTTCGATGTAGAAGGAGTAGTTCCCATTGTAAACTTGATGGCCCTCGCGGCGAATAACGAGTAGGCGATCAACGATGCGGTCGAGAAAGTAGCGGTCGTGGCTAATGACCAGAATCGTGCCCGTATATCCCAACAAGGCATCTTCCAGCACTTCGCGCGACGGGATGTCGAGGTGGTTGGTCGGTTCATCCAGGATGAGCATATCCGGCTCCTGCAATATAAGTTTCGCTAGACGTACGCGAGATTGCTCGCCCCCGGATAATTTCCTGACTTCTTTGAACACATCATCCCCGTGAAACAGGTATTGCGCCAGCAGCGACCGGGCTGAAGCTTCGCTCATCCCTTTGCTTGCCGAGCGAATTTCTTCGATGACCGTGCGCCCCTCATCGAGTTCGCTGTGCTCCTGATCGTAATAGCCGATATGCAAGGCAGGGTTCAACTCGACCGTGCCCGCGTCCTGCGCCACCTGATTCATGATGATTTTTAGTAGCGTGGATTTACCCGTCCCGTTCGGCCCTGTGATGCCGAACCGTTCGCCCACGGATACCTGAATCATAAGATCGGCGAACAACTGCTTCTTATCATAGCGTTTGGCTAATTCATCACAGCGCAACGCAACTTGTCCGCTTCGCTTTGCGGAGGCGGTGGATTGCTCGAAGTTCAGTTTGGTCCGCTTCGCCTTCGCAGACGTCTCGGTGACGAACTCACCCTCCCGCAGACGCCGTTCAAGACGTGTGCGACGCCCTTGCGCTTCTTTCGTCCGTTGTCCCGCCATATGCTTGGCAATGAACTCACGTTCTTTTTTCAAGAACGCTTGATCTTTTTCAAACTCGCGCTGCTCGGTCAATAAACGCAGCTCTTTTACTTGCGCGTAGTTGCTGTAATTGCCGGGAAAGCTGTAGATTTTTCGCCGCTCAAGTTCGATGATGCGCTGCGCGAGTCGATCGAGGAGGTAGCGATCGTGAGAGATAATGACCGCACCGCCCTGGTGTTCGCACAGGAATTTCTCAAGCCAGCGAACTGCGTCGATGTCGAGATGATTCGTGGGCTCATCCAAAAGCAGCATAGGCTTGTCCTGGAGCAGCAATTTTGCCAGCGCTGCCCGGCATTTCTGTCCGCCGGATAGGGCGGACATCAGCAACTCGTAATCCGCCTGCGAGAATCCAAGGCCGTGGAGAATTTCATTCAATCGCGTCTCGAAGTTGTATCCACCGGCCGCAAGAAACCGTGCGTTGACCTTTTCGTACTGGACCATGAGTTCAGGCAATTTCGGGTCGTCGTGCAGCTTTGCCATCTCTTCGGACAGCTCGTGCATCCGTTTTTCCATTTGTAAAAGATCGTCGAAAACCGAGCCGACCTCGTCATGCAGTGTGCGGGATAATCCGATTTCAGGTTCCTGCTTGAGGTAGCCGATGCGCGCGGATTTCGCGGTGGTTACAACGCCCAGGTCAGGTTCGAGTTCGCCTGCAATTAGACGAAAAATAGTGGTTTTGCCTGTACCGTTAGGCCCGATGAATCCCAGCCGCTCATCCGGGCCTACCTCGAATGAAGCTTCGTCGAGAACCACTTGCGTGCCGAATTGCACGGTTACATTTTGTACGTTTATCGCCGCCATGCAGGCATGATAAGGGGTGGAGGCTCGAAAGACTATCGGCAGTGACGGGCACAAGAAAAGTGAATGGGCGGTCCACCGCCCAAAGCTCGATCATGGGTAAGTGAACCGCCCATAGGTGTCCGTTGTATCATCTGAGGCACGAACAACCCCCCGTGTGTTCGTGCCCGGAAAGAACTTTACGAGTTGATCGCATGCCCTCGTTCGTTCGACTGCTTGGCCTCGCGGATCAATTCAGCAATCTGATCCGCGCGATTTCTCGGTTGGGAGAACGTCAGATCGTCTGGCGTAGTTGATTTAGGCGCCGTTATGATGCGATCGTTGGTTTCCGCCTCAAAATCGGTTTCTTGCCCGTGACCCTCGAACAACGCAGACATTTTCTCGAATGCGTCAACCGGATGGGTTTCGGACAGAGACGGAGCCGCTAAAAGCGTTTCCGCCAGACGGTGTTGCGTCCTGCCTGCCTCTTCGACCCAATGCCGCAATGTGCTCACAGCCTGCTGCGTTTCACCTTTCAAAAGTGCGAGCCGCTGTCCGGCATCGCCCGCGATTTTGGTCATCGCATCGCGGCTTTGCTTGGCCTCGAGCGTTGCCTTCGAGAGACCTGCAAACACCTTGCGAACCGCCTGACAGACCGTCTCGAGTTGAGTGGCCTGCTCCTGGGCATCGCGAATCAACTTGGCGGGCTTGGCAAGCACCTTACCAAATTTTCCGTCGATTTCGTCCGCCTTGCTCTCCATACCCTTCAGTCGTCGCGCGACCATTTCCGCGTTTTGAAGAAGTTGCGTTACCATTTGACGACCCGATTCGATCGACTTGCTCTGTTCGTTAAGCGATTTCTTCGATTCGTCCGCCTCTTTCAACGAACGATCAATCTCCTCAATCCGCCCACCGAGTTTTTCCAGAACGGCTTCGACCTGCTCGCAGGTTTCGTCGCTTTGCTTGCTGGCGTTGAGCATTGCCTGCTTGACGTGATTGATGGTCGCATCCGCCTGCATTTGGGTTGTCTCGTAATGGGCGGTAAGTTTTTCGATCATTTCGTTCGCGCCGACTTGCTGCGATTCGAGCTTGCTTAGGACTTCCTCAAACTCTTCGCGAATACCGTGGTAACGTGCGGCAAGATCGTCAACGTGTTCTTGCTTTTCTTGCAGCAGCGCAAGTCGTTGGTCCGACTCGTCCACGGTATCACCCAGGCGGTTGTTCGCGTCGTTGGTCACTTGGGTGATTCGCTCATTAGCTTCAACCGCCGTACGAACCGTTACATCAAGTTCGCTTTCGGTGGTTTTGGCGATACGCAGCAATTTCGCGACGCCGGTCAGTTTGGTGACCAGTTGACCTGCACGTTGGCAATCGGCCTGGATCGTTTGCGATTTTGTCGTCGCGTCATGAACGTGAGACGCCAGACTATCGACGAGTGACCTGGCATGCTCCGTTTCGCTGCTCAGTCTTTGATAGACTTCGTTCGCGATTCCGTATTTCTCCGTGGTCTTTTGTGCCTGGCCGATTACTTTGGTTAGGCTGGTTTCAAGGCGTTCGCCGTTTTCAACCAGCACTGTTAGGTCGTTAAACTCCGAAAGACGAGCATCAACTTCTTTGCATTTCTCATTGATGATCCGGCTTTGTTCATCGACTTGGGCGACAGCCTCGTTCACCGTTTCACCCACTCCGGTTGCCCGCGTCAAATCAGCGAGCACGTTACTTGCCAGCTGCTGGGCTTCATGCAACTCGCCCGCTCGCGCTTCCGTTGTCGTACTAAGCGACCAGACGTCCTCGATCATCTTGTCGAGAGTCTGGCGTGCTTGTGTGAGAGTGATTGATTTTCGCTCTGCACTGTCGATGGCGGTCTCTACATCTCCTTTGGCGGCGGACAGGGCGGTGAGGAGTTCTTCGACCCGTGCCGAACCGTCGGAGAGGCTCGCTACGTGACGTGATGCCTCCGCAAGAACAACCCGTGCTTCTTCCAGCACGTGCTTCGCCTTATGCCCAACCGCTGATAGACCGGTTGTCACTGACTTTGCCTCTTCCAGTTTGTTTGCGATTTCTTCATGCTTCTGATCATAATTGTGATACGTCTCACGCAGATCACGAGCGACTTCTTCGCTGTGTTGAGTGATAGCGCTGAGGTCTTCGGCTATCGCTGTTGCTTCAGAAGCTGCCCGCCTTGTTTCCTCGATCGACTTTACGGCTGATTTCTTTTCGCGCAGCAGCGTTACGATGTGCTCACCCAACTCTTCCGAGTGTATCTGAACCTCTTTGAGGACTTGCTGGCCCTCGATGTTCGCCTGCGTGAGTTGATGCACCAACACGTCTGCCGACGCATAATGCGAATCCAGCAGTCCGGTTTTTTCGTCCGCCCGAGCCAGCGCGAATTCCACACCGTCCCGCGCTTCCATGGCCACCGCAGCTGCGGTCTCGATCCGTTCGATCAAGTCGGTGCTGTTTGCACCTGCACTCTCGAGTCGGTTCAACGTTTCATGGTGATCCTTGGTCCGCGCAAGAAGCTCATTCATGCGCTCACACGCACCGCCGATCTCCACCAAAGTGCTCGAAGTCGTTCTTTGGATGGATTCGAGGTTTCCGCACGTATCTCGCGCGTCTCCCAATAGCCTTTCACAACGCTGAGTCGATTCGTCTAAGCGATTACCAATGGCCTCGCCGCTTTGCATTGATTGTTCCGTACGCTGCGCAATCTGCTCGATCAGTGCCCGGGCTTGCGCGTCGGTCTGGCGCATGGTGTCCTCCATCGCCTCTGTCTTTTGCGATGCACTCTCCAGTAGGTGCTGGATCGAATCAATGCGATGGTCGCCCTGACGCGTCGATTCCTTCAGACCGTCCGACGTTTCGATTGCCTTGTCGCAGGTTTCCACCAATCGCGTAAGTGTCTGGTGGGCCTCCAGGTTGACGACGCCGAGCGCCTCGTGCCGTTCTCTGGTTTGGTCGGTGAGTGTTTCCACCTGCTTGCTAAGTTCGACCAGCGCAGTTCGTGTGTGCTTGGCCTCGTCGGTCGCACACTCAATCTCGGCTTTGGCAGTTCGGTATGCGTCCGTAACGTTCGAGGCTTCTTCCCGTGCGCCGCGCGACTGTTCAAGCAACTCTGCTACCCTCTCATCAGCATGTGACAGTTCCGCACTCAATCGCGCCTGCGATCCTCGCAGTTCATCACCTCGGTCCGCAAGTGCCTCGACTCTCGATTCGATGTCCGAAAGAGTTCGTTTTGCTTTCTCAAGTGAATCGAGTTCCGCCGTTTTCGTCTCATCCCATTTGCGTAATCTTGCGCCCGCCTCTTCTTTGATCCGTTCGAGCTCGCCACGCTGATCGGAAATAGCTGCTTCGGCGTCGCGCATCTGTTGCACCCGCCACTCGTCAAAAGTGACCTTCAAGCGTTCGCGGTATTGCCCGAACGTCTTTTCCGTAATTTCACAGCGAATCTGGTTTGCCTTTTCGAGCATCTCGCGTACTTCGTTGTGCTGAGCTTCGATGCGAGATTGCGCCTCATCCGTAATGGAAGACGTTTGCGTTACGATTTCCTGGAGGCGGTTGTAAACCTCTTCGCCGGCATCCAGGCCTGTCATCAACAAAGAGACTTTTTCTTGCGCCCGCTCCATTTTGTTGGTCAGCTGCTCGGCGAAACTGAGTAGGCGCGTCTCAGTTTGTTGCGCTTGTTCAGTAGCTAACTCTACCCGACGCACGTGGCTTTCCAGTTCCGAACAGGATGATTCTAAGCTGGTGGTGCTTGTGTTGATTTTGGCGATACGATTCTCGAATCCTTGGATGACCGCGTCCGCACGGTTTTCGATACGGTTCAATGCTTCGTCTGTGCGCTCTACGGCATCGCTGAGTGATTGCGCAAGTCGATCGGCCCCGCTGGTCAAGCTTGCGAGGTGTTCTTCAATGGCTGCGTATTGTTCGATCCCAACTTCTTGCGCGGAACGTACGCGGTCTGCTCGCTTTGTGGATTGTTCGAGCCTTTCCACAATTCTCTCACCGTCGCTCACCAGCGTTTCGATAGAGCGGGCAGCTAGTTCTTGGCGTTTCAAGAAGGCGTTGCCCCGACTGATGGCCGAATCGATCGAATGGCGTACACTCGAAGATTGACCGGTTGCATCACCCATTCCAATAGCTGCATCTAAAGCCTTGGATGCGAACGTGGCACCGACCTGAATTGCTTTGTCCGTTGTGGTGGTTGATTCGAAACTCAGAGGCGATGGTTGTTCGGTTGCCGTGAATTCCTCAGTACTGCTTTCAATTGGGTGCGACTCGCTGTCCAGTTCTTTGCGATCCTCGTCGACAATCGCTGTATTCTCATCGACAGGTGAATCCACCATGCCTGTTGCTTCGTTGGAGTCTTCGGTATTGACGTGTTCGTTGTCTTCGCTTGCGAGTTCTTCGGTTTTCATTCCCGTTACCTCGGCGATGATCGACAATGTAACACGGTGTTGCCCCGCACCGTAAGCCGCGACCAAGGCGGCATCGCAGATTTGGTTGACTATTCGACAGATCCCGCGCGATGCTTCGTGGATCATGGCATAGGTGGCCTGATCGAAAATCTGCCCGTTTTCGAGTCCGGCCGTTTCCAGTCGATAGCGGATGTAGTTTTCCAGGTTTGCAAGCGAAAGTGTAGATAGCTCGCTGGCGCCGAAAGTTTGTTGGCGAAGCTTCTCAAAATCGCCCGAGTCGAGGCTCTCCTTAAGCTTTGGCTGCCCCACCAGTATGATGCACAAAAGCCTTTCGTCACGGTGTTCCAGCTCGGCTAGCGCAGAGACTTCTGCGAGGTTCTCGGCATTCAGGTTTTCCGCCTGATCAACAATCAAAATGGAACGATTACCGCTACGCTTCCGTTTCACGAGGGCGCGCTTCAGCCTGGCGAGCAAACGTTTGTCGGACGAACTGCCGGACACACTTACGCCGAACCCTTTCGAGACTTCTCGCAATACGTTGATGTGAGTAGCAGGGGGCATGGTCAAAACCACCCCGTGGTCTGTGCGATGCAATCTTTGCAAGAGCTTTCGAATCAGGAGAGTCTTACCGGTACCTGCATCACCGAGTACCAACGCAACCTTCTGACCGTAATGCGCCGCGTACTCCATGGAGGCGAGTGTCTCCTCCGCATCCGAAGTCGCGAAGTAGAAGAGCGTGTCTGCCCGATCCTCGAACGGGCGCCGTCGCAGATGGAAGAATTCACGGTACATGTAACATCCGCCTTTTTCTGACCGGTTTATGCCGGCACGGTTGAGTTGCTTCGCGCGACCTATAATTACCTGTTTTTTGCGTACACAATGGGAAGCGCGCGAACACGTCCGAAGAAATCATCGGAAGCTTGCAAAGGGACCTGAAGTTATCGGGCAATGACACCGAATCAGCCTGACCTGGGGAACAGATCAATGACGTGGATCCATGGGGTCCGATAGGTGAGTGCGCGATTTGCGGGTTCTTTGCGTAAATCGTAGGTTGCAGTTGCTGTGATTCCGAAGAGCCTATGCGCTGCATATTTGCGCAAAAGTTGCGCTATCTGGCGTTCGTATCAGCCTTGGTAGGAGGAGTGGCTAATGAGAAGACGGTGCGCTACAAAGTCTCAACAGGATTTACTGACTTGCACACATGGTGAGACCGCCGCGGGGGCAGTGGTCCGAATCAGGCATCACCCTGCAAACCCTCCTTCACTCGCCGCAAGGCCACTCTCTCACGCAAGAACTTTCAAAAAACTCCCAACACATGGAAGTTCGACTTAGCAAAAAATAATCGACTAACGCAAGCGAAGCTTCCAAAAGGCGAGCAAACTCATCTTTAACAACAGTAAGCCGTGGCGGAAACGTTGAATTTCTGTGTCACCGTATGTGCGCGCACGGTAGCGCACTGGAATTTCGATAATCTTTAGATTCGCCTTCGATGCCCCGAAGATCAAATCGAAATCGCCAAACGGATCAAATTTGCCGAAGTAGCTTCGATTCTTGGCTATCACTTCGTATTGGCTTTTTAGCAAAACCTTCGTTCCGCAGAGTGTATCCCGAAAACGCTGCCGCAAAAGCCAACTGAAAAGTACACTGAAAAACCAGTTACCAATCTTGTTCAGCGTACGCATTGCCTGTTTTTCCATGGGGTAAACCAGCCGAGTTCCATTGACAAACTCGCCCTTGCCCTGAACGATGCAGTTGAAAAATTTTGGAAGATCCTCCGGAACAACCGTCAAGTCGCTGTCGAGAATCATCAGCACATCACCGGACGCCTCCGCAAAACCTTTGCGAACCGCAACGCCCTTGCCGCGTTCGGTTCCTTGATAAACGAGCTTGATATCCCGCTCGGAGTACGCTTTCATTACTCGGAGGATTTCCTGCTCCGTTCCGTCTGTGCTTCCGCCTTCCACGAAAATCAACTCGGTGTGTTTGCCCATCTTGGGCGTGCGGCGCACCGCTGCTTCGATATTCCCTTTTTCGTTTAGAGTTGGAATGATCACGCTACAAGTTAGATCATCTGTGCCCTTAGGAGGACTCGTGGGCCTGGCGACCAAGACATGCATCAACGATAAATGCTGCGTAGGCCAGACGTGGGCGAAAAAGCGATTGCACAGTTCAGTCAATCCTGGCACGTAAACCGGCAGAATCATCTCCGGATTCTGAGCCACGACTTCGAAGTCAGCCAGCCGCAACAGGTTCATGACGTCTGTCGTACTAAGCCAGTTCTGGTTTGTTGTCTTTCGTCGCAGCCGTAATGCGCCGAGCATTCTTAAGACCGGCTCCCAGCATCCTTGCACGTTACAGATTAAAACGCGTGTGGATGGCTTGCAGTACTTGCGAACCCGTTCGAGGCACGCCTGCACGTCGTGCATTTGTGAGATAGCATCGCCGATGATGACGAAGTCGAAAGGGGCGGAATCCAATTCGAATGATTCGGGCTGTCCCAAAGTGAATGTCAAGTCAGGGTAACGTTCACGAGCTCCTTGTACGACTGATTCGTTGTGCTCGATTCCTAAGCCATAACCGGGTTCCACGCCGGCGAGGAGATCCCCCATACCGCACCCAACCTGCAATACTCGTGCGCCTTCCGGAATGTGGTTTCGCAACAGTCGAATCAATTCGCGGTAATAAAATCGCTTTGTGCTTTGCCAACGCGCCAATTCCACCTCATTGCAATTCGTATGTGGAAGGTCGGCGTCTACCCCGTTGCGGTGCGGCGATTCAGGGATGCTTGGGCTTGTGATGGTCGACATAAGCGGCGAACTTTCTACTGGTTATGGGACGATGCAAAGCCACACGGCTTGCCATGAGTTATCGGTACACGAACGGACGATCTGAAGAATCACGCCAAGGCCTTCGTGGCTCTGTTAATGCGTCCGCTAATAACGTGATGCAACGGTGCCGATAACTTCTTCGATAAGGAATGCTGCCAAAACTTACGTCCTCGACGAGGGGGGCATGTCCGGACGATGGAGCGCGTGCATGATTGTTGAATCCAATGAAACCAAAGGCGATTTGTTCTACGAAGAATTCTACAAAAAGGGCGGGTGGAGCTATTCGTACTGGAGAGAATATTGGTGGCACCGCAAGCAGATTGTGAAGCGTTTTGGCCTGCGACGCGGGATGAGCTTGCTCGACGCAGGCTGCGGTAATGGCTTTCATACGCATCTGTTCAAACGCATGGGTTTTCAAAGTGTCGGTGTAGATCGCTCACGGGCGGGGATTGAGTGGGCGAAAAAGCACTATCCTGAAACCATCTATCATTGCTGCGACTTGTTCGATATGCCGTTCGCACACAACAGTTTCGACGTTGTGCTCGCGCGCGGATTGAGCCATTATCACTACAATTTAGCAGGCAGAAAAGCGATAACCGCTACGGCTGAATTACTGCGATTTGTAAAACCCGGCGGTTTGTTTTCGCTTGTCATCATTACGGATCTATCGGGTCGAAAGCCCGTGGACGACGTATGGCAAAATACGCTCGCAGACTACCGCAAACACATGTCATTATTCAGCGATGAGTATCAGGTCGATTGGTACAAAGGGATGGCCATTTGCAGTTGTCGAAAGGAAGCGGAACCGGTTGGCGCGCAAACAACAAGAGAAATCTCCATAGTCGGTGATTAGGGCAAGTTCCGGAATGAAGCCTACATGAACACGCCCGTGATCGAAGCTTCGAATACGACCTTGCCGTTGACGATACCCTGTACGTCGGATCTGATACGGCGTTTACGATGCTCTTTAAGCGCTGAGATGACGTAAAGCGTTGAGGGTGGGGTGACGGTGTCGCGAAATTTACATCCGTCTACGCCGCCGAATCCCACAAATGCGCTGCCGTCGCTGAGGAGCCCGGCCATGATCGCGCATGCCTGCCCTGCCATCTCGAGCATCAATACGCCCGGCAGCAACGGCCTGTTTGGAATGTGCCCGGGAACCCACCAACAATCATTCGTAACGTCGCAACGCGTGACGATGTGTCCTTTATCGACATCACACAACAAAACAGCATCCAGCACCATGAAATGATGGCGGTGGGGCAAATGTTGCTCGTAAATTTGGTCGCGTGTCAGTTGAACCTGGTTGAGGTCATACCGGTTAAGATCGAGCAATAACGGCGGTGGCATAAGAGCGACACTCCCGCTGAAGCAGCCTAAGCGTTTTTACGCTGCACGATTCCAGAGAGAACCAAATCGCTGTTGGCGAAATCCCAGCGCGGCTTTACCTTGCAAAAAACGACACATGTCAAACCGCCTGTTCCTATTGATCGCTTCTCAAACGGAAATTGGGTAGCGCCCCGCACGGACTTCGGATCAATGAAAACAGATGAAAGGTTGACGCGGCCTGTGCCCCAATGCGGTTATCAAAAGCAGTCGCAATCCAGATGTAGCGCCTGAAAGCGGTTTTCTACTGTAGAATAAGCGGTGTCAAACGCTACATTTGGCTTGAGTTCGCTCCTAGTCCTGCGCTCGCACTTCCAGAATTTTCTTTCGAACGTCCTGAGCGGCTTCCTTGATTTCCTGCATCGTTTTACGGACGCGCGTTCCGGCAGCCTTGTTGCCGCCTTCGGCCTTGGCGACATCCTCGGAGGCGGATTCCACGAGTTGTTTTAGTTTCTCGTATTCCTCCATCAGCGTGTATCTCCAGCATTGTGAGTTGCGATTGAAGATTGCCGGCGCTCCATCACCGACTGATAGGGGCGGAGTCTATCACTGTCCCAGGGCCTCTGCCAAGCACAAATTCGCTGAAAATCTGCGATTTCGAACCATTTATGGGGCATTTTTCGGACTTAGACCAATTCTGTACAGTGGTAGTTTTTGCGAACTGGCATGCGAAAGTCGTCAGCGGTGACGCCAACGTACAATTAAAAAATACCGAATTCCGCCAGATCGCGATCGGGTTCACTATTTTCTTCTATCCAATTTACCAGTATTGAAATCGCCCAAGTCAGCTTGCACATGCCTTTTAGAATCACATAAAGTCTTTATTTCACGGGATTTGAAGCTTGATTCGAGTAGAGTAAGGCGTAGGAAACGTCCGATATCTCGCCCAAGCGTACATGGAGGTACTGCTCGCTCTTAATTCAGGATGAAGGTCATGGATACGACCAAACGGCGGCCTGGAGGCTTGGCGATTGTCCTGCTTTGTATGCCTGCGATCGCGGCGGGGCAGCAGGATGTTCACTGCGTGCAGACCCGCGTTTTCGATATTGAGTACGAAGTCAATGCGGAAGCTATGCCGCTCGAATCCGTGGTGATGTGGTACACCGCAGACGCAGGGGCGTCATGGCATCAGTTTGGACCGGACCAGGATCGACAATCGCCTATGTCGTTTAGCGCGCCTTCAGAAGGGCGCTTCGGCTTTTATTTTATCGTATCCAATACGACGGGATCTTCGAGCCTGCCGCCGACGGCCTCCACAATCCCGCATCTGTGGGCTTACGTCGATTACACGCCGCCTGTCATTCAGATTCATCCAATTCGACAGACAAATTCCCTGGGCCGAATGATTCTCCAAATTCGTTGGACCGCCATCGACGCTCATCTGACCCAAAGACCCATTGAAATCGCCTATAAAAAACTACCTGCTGAAAACTGGTTGGCAGTTCGAAACGAGCCGTTTGCAAACACCGGAAGATATGATTGGGCGATCTCCGAAGACCTGACCGGTCCCATTGTGATCCGCGTTACCGTAACCGATGGAGGCGGGCATCGAGTATCGGTTGAATCCGAACCGATCGAGGTGCGGCGGACACACATTGCCCGCGCGGGCGGTTCGGATCAAAAGGCGAACACGGGAGGTGACCCCCGCACGACTGCCGCTGCGACCGTTGCGAAGGGAAGTGATCTTACCGATGGACAACAACGCCGCGTACAGCGCCTTTTCGCGGAAGCGACCCAAAGTCGAGATCGAGGTGAACTGCGCGAGGCGATCAGTCGGATGCGCACTGTGCTTTCAATCGATCCGAAAAACACTAAAGCCTTTGTCGAAATCGGCGAGATGTTGTACCTTCAGGGCGATCTGGAGCGTGCGTTGGATGCTTATACGATTGCAATGAATCAAGCACCGAATTCACGATCGATCCTGATGGGAACTTCGCGGATTGAGCGGCGTTTGTACCGCTACGACGATGCGGCCAACCGACTCCGGACGATTTTGCGGTACAACCCCAACGATGCTGAAGTGTGGATGCATCTTGGGGATCTTGCGGTCTTAAAAGGGGATGGCGTGCTCGCTCGGGAGTGTTATCGCAACGCGGTGACAAAAGATCCCGGTGCGGTGTCGATCATCGACGAGGCCCAGAAGCGTATCGCGCTGATGAACGGCGAGGGCTAGCGAACGCTCACAGGAAGGGCGATCACGGTTTTCGTGGAACGGTCGGCGGGCGAAAAATGACAACAAAACAAGCCTCCAGGGCGTTGTACGCAGTGGTCGGGAAGGATCGTTTTCTGCGAAATGAGGCGGTTTCCCGTGTAGTGCGCAGTTTGGAGGAAGACGGCGAATCGATGGGCCCCACCACCGTCGAAGGTGGAGAGGCGTCGCTCGCGGAGGTTTTGGACGAAGTTCGTACGATGACGCTCCTGGGCGATCGACGGGTTGTGATCGTGGATGATGCGGACTCGTTCATCAAAGAGCATCGCAAGGCGTTGGAGGATTACTGCGAGTTGCCTTGTCACACGGGGACGTTGATTCTGGCTGCGAATAGCATGCCCAAGACGACCAAGCTTCACAAAATTATTGCCAAACACGGGGAAGTGGTCGTCGTCAATGAACTGGCAGGCAGGGAGGTTGTCTCCTGGGTCGAACGGCGAGCGGAGTCGGTTCACGGGAAACGGATCGCGAAGACGGCCGCGTATCGACTTCAGGAATTAGTCGGAGATTCCCCCGCAGCCCTCGATGCGGAGTTGGCGAAACTGGCGGTTTATATCGCCCAAAAAGACCAGATCAAGCGCGCTGACGTGGACGCATTGGTAGGCCAGCACAAAGAAGAGTTGGTTTTTAGAGTGATCGATGCGATGGCCTCGGGTGATACCGCGGGAGCCTTGCGGCATTGGGAACAGGTGGTGGCTACGGATCGGGCAGCTCCGGGGCGTGCGATCGGTGGGCTTGCCTACGGAGTAAGGCGCATTCTCGAACGTGGTTCCGGACGGGGATACGCTTCGTCGTCTGGTGGTTTTACGACCCGGGACCTGCAAAGGCAGCTAAAAGACCTGTGTCATGCCGATCTTGCGGTGAAAACGGGAGCAAGCACGTTCGATGTCGCTATCGAAAAGTTCATCGTGGTGCATAGCCAATCAGTTCGGTAGATTTGCGCAATTTGGTAAGGCGCCGGGCAGTGATGAGTTGGATTCAAGCCGTCATCAGGGATGATGATGGATAGCGAGTTCCGATTTATCTATCGGAATAGAGGAGCAGCAGGATGCGACGCTTATGCAAGGATGCAGTATTGGTGGGGCTGACGTTGTGCTTGGTTTTTGTATGTATGGGATGCAATAGCAGTGGCGTGTGGAAAAGCGAAGCCGATCAATCCAACGCCCAGCCGATCGAGGGGGATGCCCATGCCTCTCAGGCCGGTCAGTTAGTGAATAATTTGAATGACTCAAGTGGCAACGCTCCGGGAATGGAAACGCTTGCCGCGGTACAAGCGTTTATAAAAAAGACCGAAGATTACGCTCCCGAACCGAAGTTCAATGCTACGAGTAATGACGCGATCCGTGGTGTTATCGAGGGAAACCAAAACAGGCAAGTCGTTTCGCATACGCCTCCTTTCGTGCGCCAAACGGTTCCAAGCGAGCATCCGGCCAAGCCGCGCATAAAGGCCAAAGCGAATATGCAAATGAACCTTGAGTCCGAGCCCGCCATGATCGCGCCGCAGGCGTTGCCCATCGTCCGCAAGGTATCGATTCGTGTTGATCAATCCGCCGGGCTTACCCTTCCCGTTCAAACGCCGAAAAGCAGCGCGACCAACGCTCCAATCAGTGTTGGCGAGAATGCTATTGACGTGACCCTCGAGGATTTTGTCGCTCGGTTGCAGAAGGAAGCCGGCGAGACCTCGGAACTGGATCCGCATTGGCGATTGATGTTGTTACGTCTTGCACTCGGGTATGATGAAGAGGCCGCCAAGTTATCTTCTTCGCTTTCGCCGGATGCGCGTAATTTGCTCCAAGCCTACGCAAAGGCGGGGTCAGTCATTCGGGCCGCTGCCCGCAATCCTTACCGCATTGCCGATGGTTCGCTGGTCGAGGTCAAGGTGCTGCAGGATACACTGGCGAATCTTTCTGATCCTGTGGTAGCTAACATCGCTCTTTGTCGACGCGTCAATACCTTTGGCGATTACGAACGGATGGATCCTTCGTATTTTGTTGCCGGACGCAACTTGCCAACGATTATCTACTGCGAGATCGAGAATTTTCGTAGCGAAAGAACCGAAGAAGGCAAATACCGCACTGTGCTTGCGACGACGGTGGAACTCTACACCAAGGACGGGCAACGCATGTGGAACCGCGAGGAGCCCGAGGTCAAGGATTTGTGTCATCGGCGAAGGCATGATTTCTTCCTCGCTCAGCGTGTGACGCTTCCCGCGACGTTGCCAGCCGGTGAGTACATCCTCAAAATATATGTTGAGGACAAACTCTCTGGGCTTGCCAACGAAGGCCAGTACTCGCTGACCATTCATGCCCCTGCCCGAACAAGCGTCATTCCGTAAAGCGTCCTTGAGTGCCTCAAAGGAATTTATCGCCATGAAGGTCGGTGTGTTGACCAGCACTCAGACGCGGCATCGCTTTTTCGCTCGCGCGCTGGCTCGCGATTTCAACGTCTCCGCTGTCATCTATGAAGATACCGGCTACACGCCCGCCGATCTGGATGGTTACGATCTTACCGATGGCGAACGGCGCATCGTCGAGAACCATTTTAAGGATCGCGTGAATCAGGAAGAACGATTCTTTGGCCAGGATGCCAAATTTCTGCAAAATACTGATTCGCTCCGCGTGATGCGAATTCAAGTGGGTGAACTCAATACCGAGTCCACGTTGGCGGTGCTGACCGGGGAAGCGGTCGATGTCCTCGCCATTTTTGGTACGAATTTGATCAAAGAGCCCATCCTTTCGCATTTTGCGGGCAGGATGATCAACATGCATCTAGGACTTTCACCTTATTACCGCGGCACGGGTACGAACTTCTATCCATTGCTCAACGAAGAACCGGAATTTGTTGGTGCGACGATTCACTTGATTGATCCGGGAATCGACAGTGGACCGATCATACGACACACCAGACCCGAAATCACCGAAAACGACAGGCCTCACACCATCGGCTGCAAGGCGATCTTAGCCGGTATCGATGCGGTGAAACGGTCGCTTGCGGATTTTGCTGCCGATACATTGAAAAGTGTACCTCAGTGGGAAGTGCCTGACCCGAAGCTATACCTGCGAAAGGATTACCACCCTCGGCAGGTGGTCGAATTGTACGAGAAACTCAAGCGGGGATTGATAAGTGATTACGCGAAACGATCTCCGAAAAAAATCAAGCTGCTTGATTGAGGCGAGGGAAGGGAAGCCAATAAAGAACCGCTGGTTTCGAGCACAATGTGACAAGTATTTGATAATGTGCGACTTTATAGGAGTACAGAACACGGCGTCGGACGCTACGCTTGGCTAGAGCTTGCTCCTAGCCCGAAGATTGCTTGAGCGGCCGTGAGACATTCTGCGTGCGTGCATGCGCGAATTTCTCCTAATGACAAACGCTACAATCTCTACGAACGATTCGTCCGCCCTGCCGGGCGGTGGAATTTTTAAAACACTCCCTAACCAGGGGCTTGCTTCGCCGCGCCCCTGGCTAACATCGTCCGCCCTCCGG
>JANQHN010000312.1 GCA_028282665.1 Phycisphaerae bacterium
AGGGTGGCGTAGCCGCTGGTATGCTCCGAAAGCGGCGTATGCGGAGTTTCTGGTCGAAGACCAGAAACTCCGCATACGCCGCTTTCGGAGCATACCAGCGGCTACGCCACCCTTCCGTTACTCCGACGCGAAAACCGATTGGATTGACTTTTTGACCCACGATGCGCTCCACAGGCCTCTTTAAAAAATTGGCCTTGATCTTTGTCCAAGCAGCGATGCCCTCTACCGTTCGCCCACAGCGATGATGATGTGGCTAGTCCGTTTGGCGATCGGGTGAGCCCGACCTCGGTCTTTGGGCCTCCACCTGCGGTAATAAGGCCCGCCGTCCACACGCGCTTCTTTGACGAAAAGGCGACGCATGTCGGCCTCTTCCTCGTTTGCGCTCGCCATCGCAGACTTCAACACGTTTTCGATCATTCCTGCGGCGCGGCGATTGTTGAATCGCAATTGCTCCAACGCGGCACCGCAATCCATACCGCGGATCGTATCGACCACCAACCGCGCCTTGCGTGGCGAAATGCGGGCAAATCGATGCATTGCTTTGAATTCTTGTTCGCTGGCCATTGTCTTTAGCCTCGCACTGGCCTTCGAAACGATGAGGTCACAATCCTGACCGGCAACCCGTCCGAAGGACAACACTAATCAAGCTACTTCTTCTTGTGGCCTCCATGACCACGGTACATGCGAGTCGGACTGAATTCACCCAACTTGTGGCCCACCATGTCGTCCGTCACATAAACCTGGTGGAACTGCTTGCCGTTGTGTACCTCAAACTTCTGCCCAATGAACTCGGGGACGATCGTACAACGACGAGCCCATGTCTTGATTGGCGTGGTCGCGCCCGTCTCCTTCAGCTTCATCACTTTCATGTAAAGCTTTTCGTCAACGTAGGGACCTTTTTTCTGTGAACGCGCCATACCGTTCCTCGCATAAGACCGCCGTCAATGGAAAACGGCGTGGACCGCCGTTCGACCCGGCAAAATCAGGCCGCGTACGGTCGCGTACTCAACTTAACTATTTGAATTCGAAGCCCAGCTACGTTCGCTTCGGCTTCGGCAATTGCCCGTAACGCCTGCTCTTGCGACGACGCAAAATGCGGCGATTGGACGTCTTGTTTGGCGACCGCGTACGACCGCCTTTCGCCAAAATGCCCTTTGGGCTACACGGGTGACGACCACCAGCCCGGTGTCCCTCACCACCGCCCATCGGGTGAGCGACGGGGTTTTGAGCATTGCCGCGAACCCGCGGTCGTCGACCGCGATGACGCATACGCCCCGCTTTGCCCCATCGAAGATTCTGATGTTCAGCGTTGCCAACTTGGCCGATAGTCGCGCGGCATTCCGATCGAATCTCCCGCATCTCACCCGAAGGTAAAACCACGATCGACCAGTTCTCACCACGCGACATAAGCCTCGCGGAACCGCCGGCGCTGCGAACCAGCTTGCCGCCCTGCCCCACGTTCATCTCGATATTGTGCACATCCAGTCCGGGCGGAATGTTCTTCAGCGGCATGGTATTGCCCACTTTGGGCTCAACCCGATCACCGCTTTCCACCTTGTCGCCCGCAGTCAAACCGACTGGAGCTAGAATGTAACGCTTCTCGCCATCCTCGTATTGAATGAGCGCGATGTGGCAGGTACGGTTAGGATCGTACTCGATCGCGACGACGGTCCCTTCGACGTTATCTTTATTGCGCTTGAAATCGATACGACGGTACAAGCGACGGGCACCGCCACCACGACGACGGCAAGTAATGATGCCGTGGTGATTGCGACCACCATGCTTTTTCAACCGCTCGCACAGGCTCTTTTCAGGTCGCTTGCGCTTGTCGGTGATTTCGGCGAAATCGTTGACTGTCGACGCGCGACGGCCTGGCGATGTCGGCTTGTATGTGATTACACCCATGACTCTTGCTATCCGTCAAATCGCGACCCGCGAAACACAGGTCAATCGCACTCAATCAAAACTCTTAGAACAGATCAATATGGCTGTTGGCATCCAAAACGACTACAGCCTTTTTCCAGTCCGCTGTCTTACCGATCTTAAACCGAACGCGACGCGGCTTGCCTTTGCGATTCGCAGTGCGAACCGACAACACCTTCACGCGATAAATCTTTTCGACCGCTTGCTTAATCTGAGGCTTACTCGCTTCGGGATGCACCTCAAAGGTGTAAGACCCGCCACGAGCACGGCGACTCTGTGTTTCAGGGTACGACTGTTGAGCCTGATGCGTACCTTTTTCCGTAACAAGCGGACGTCTTACTATGTGGTAGATGTCCATCGGTTCTTACCTGCTCCGTCAAAATAGGCGACTGCCACCCAAGGAACGTCGCCCCATCAATCCGCTTTACGCGGTCAACTGCTCAAAAGCCTGTTTACTAAAAATGACCTTTTTGCGTCGAAGAATTTCGTACGCACAAAGGTCATTGCTTAATCGGATCTCGGTTTTCGGAAGGTTGCGACTCGAAAGATAAATATTGCGATCATGCTCATGCATCGCAAGGAGGCAACCCTTATCGCCATCAACGGCACGCATCAAATCAGCCATGATTTTCGTCTTGGGTACGTCGCACGTCAGATTGTCGACCACAACAACCGCCTCATCCTGAATCTTGCTCAGGATCGCATTATTGCGAGCCAAACGCCGCATCTTCTTCGGGAAACGCAAAACGCGTCGAGGACCGCGTTTCGCAAAAATGCGACCGCCACCGCGACGCGTGCCCGTGCGAATATTACCCACGCGGGCGTTACCTGTGCCCTTCTGGCGATACAACTTGCGCGTCGATCCCTCGACGTCGCCGCGACCTTTTGTTCGCGCGCTATCCTGACGTTGATGATCGCGGTATGCGACAATCGCCTGCTTGAGCAACTCAGGCTTTACTTCGCCGCCAAACATAGCCGGGTCGACTTCAATCGAACCCGAAGGCTCACCCCGCATATTGACAACCGGAACCGATAGCATCACGACTAACCTTTCTTCTTCGCCTTCTTAACGAACACCAGCGAGCCGTTCGCACCAGGAATGCTACCACGAACCACCAACAAACCGTTGTCCGAATCAACCTTCATCAATTCGAGATTAGCCGTCGTCATGCGATCGTCACCCATGTGGCCGGCCATACGCTTGCCTTTCTTCACGCCACGACCCAAACCAAGGTTGGCATGGCCGCCGATACTTCCCGAACTTCGGTGCTTGCGCTCAACGCCGTGTGATGCCTGTTGACCGCCGAAGCCATGACGCTTCATCACACCGGCAAACCCCCGGCCTTTAGTGCGAGCCACCACGTCCACATATTTCGCCTCAGCCTTACTGAAGGAATCGACGGTCACCACTTCTCCCATAGTTACGTCCGAAGGTTCATTCAGACGCAACTCACGAACGTACCGTTTCGGACCTGTTCCCGCCTTGCCGCAATGCCCGATGATGGGCTTGGTCGACCGATGAGGCTTGACGTCTTCAAATCCGAGTTGGATCGCGTCATACCCGTCAACGTCGGCATTACGAACCTGGAGCACAGTACAAGGTCCTGCCTTGATAACTGTAACCGGGACAACCTCACCGCTTTCGCGCTTGACGCGCGTCATTCCGATTTTTGTGCCAAGTATCGCGGGCGTCATAGCGACAACTCACCCTCAATCGCAGCGAAACGCGGCGATTTCCGCGTAAAACAAAGCCTAGTCAAGGGCCTACCTCGACCGGCCCACCTAATGCAAACAATGTTGAGTAGCGTTTTGCGATGGAGAACAACGAACTTAGTAGCAGTCCGCCTGTCCGAGCAGCCACGCTAGGTCTTGATCTTTACGAACACACCCGCCGGAACAATCAGGCGGTTTAGAGCTTCAATCGTACGCGCGGTCGGCTCACTGATGTCAATGATCCGTTTATGCGTTCGCATTTCAAACTGCTCGCGCGACTTTTTGTCGATATGCGGGCCGCGAAGAACCGTGTAACGCTCGATCCGCGTGGGAAGTGGAATGGGACCGTGAACTTTGGCGGAGGTCCGCTTCGCATTCTCCACGATCTCACGGGCTGATGCATCGAGCATCCGCGGATCGTACGCTTCCATCCGAATCCGTATTCGTGTCTTCGCACTCACTCGACAACGATCCTGTGTAAGACGCTAACTCGCGTCTGCGCCTTTTGAATAATACGTGCCAGCAACGCATTTGCCAGCCTGTGACTCCCGTTCGGGGACGAAACGACTAAGATACGTTGATTGTCGAAGCTGTCAACAGGCCTTGAGGACAATAATTCGCACAAAAATCGCCTTTCCTTAATGCTACAACCCCATAACTCCATCCCTAGCACTCCAATAAACAGCCTAGCTTAACCCCACTAGTTGCCGAGCCTTGTCTTGAGGAACGGGAGCGTAGTGGGATGGCGTCATGCTGGCCGTAGCCCGGCCCTGCGACAGGCTTCGCAACGTGGTTACATACCCGAACATCTGCGCCAAAGGCACATTGGCCCGCACCAGGCGGTTTTTGCCGCGGAAACCGGTATCCCGAACAACCACGTGCCGACTGTTTAGATCGCCCATGATTGCGCCCAAGTACTCCTCAGCCGTCACGACCTCCACATCCATGATTGGCTCAAGTAGCACCGGACCGGCTTCCCGCACAGCTGAATAGAACGCTAACCGACCGGCATTCTCAAACGCCAGCACTGAACTGTGCTCTTCGCTCTGCTGGCCTCCCAACACGGTTACCTTGCAATCGATGACCGGATACCCGCCAAGTTCTCCGCTTCCCAATGCCTCCTGCACACCTGTTTTAATCGCTTCGATGTACTCGGGCAGCAATTCCTCCTCGGATACCTCGCTTAGGATTTCCGTCCCACGCGCAGCGCCATCGTCACCCACCGGTTCGACACGAACCCGCACGACGGCGAAATTCTC
>JANQHN010000432.1 GCA_028282665.1 Phycisphaerae bacterium
GCCTCATCCAAACCAGGGTTGATACATCAGGCGCCAATACACGTTTGCGCGATTGTTCGCGAATGTCGCCGAACCGCATAGCGTCATTTCCTCCGTTGCAGGTATTGTCGCTCGTGTGACGCGATGAATCGCATGATCCGCAATTGGTCATCTTTCAAGTTGCACCCAGGCCATTCGCAAAACGCAATACCCGCACGAACCGAAGCACTGGCTTCGATCTTTTGCGTATGACGAATTTTGCAAAGCACGGTGAACGTCCCCTGGCAATCCGGAAGAACGAAGACGCCGAATAGATTCGTCCCTGTCTGGAACGTCCTTGCGTATTGTTGATCAACCAAAACTGCCAGACCACCGGCTGAAATATTCACGATTCGAGCGATTGTGACTTGCGTGTTAATCTCACAAGCATGAAGGATCGATGGATGCGGCAAGCAGAATGAAACAAGCAAAGGTTCGCCGGCAGCCAGCGAAAGTCGATAATTGGCGCGGCGCTGGTCTTCCAGCACCTCGGCAGGTAACTTCAACTTCATGCCCAACACACGCACTTTCTCGTTGAGCGCAATTTTCAATCCACTTTCCTCTACAACCGAAGCGAAGCGATATCGAATTCCGCCAAGCAGCATGTACACATCGATCTCGCGAGAAAGCGGAATGGGGTTGTCGCGAGATAATCGCGGCACTTCCGCGATCAACCGCTCGTCTTTAACGAAAAGCAATCGTGTCCGCCACGTCTTTGTTTGCCCCGAGCTGTCCTCGAGCTGAATTTCGACAGACGTATTGCGTACACACGCCTGAGCGAGCAACCTTGTCGCAACCGTGTTTTTTTTGATCTTAGTGAACACGCGCGAACTTTCTCTCTCGAAGCCAACATATCGGAACTCCGTCATAGACGTACGGATTCCTATCAGAGTTTCGGACGTGCTTGCCGGTGACTTAATGTATCGGAGTAGGCCGATAACAGCGTGGCCGGTTGATTTCAATCGATGGGTTTTTCGGGCGTTTTCGCGTTACTCACTCATTACGCTTCGAGTTGTGTTGATTTGAGCGGAACCTTGGCTACGGATTGATTCCCGGAAGAAACCTCGATGCTGTTCTCTCGGTTGACTTCGCCAGATTGTTTGATCCGGTTGTTTGAGCTGGAGGGACCGTATGCACCAGTCAACCACACACCGAGCCCCGGAAACGAAGCGGTGAAAGCGATAATGCGAATGGCCAAAGCCAAGCACACAATCTGCGACGCAGTGCCGTAAGCACTGAAGAAAATTCGATAGGCTAATTCAACTGTGCCCAGTCCTTGAGGTGGACCGGGGAGCGCCTGAATGATGCAGCCTGTTGCAAAGTAGGCGTAGTATTCAAACGAATTGTCCCATGTCACATGCATATCAAGCGCAACTGCCACCACAACGTAGGAAATGACGGCGACCCCCTGGAGCAACACTGTCAATAAGACGGCTGTGAACCAAATGGCGGGCCTTCGAATGAGCGTGACCGCGGCGCTGTCGATGCGCCGGAAAAAGTCAATTCTGGGGATGCGATCCATCAAAGCCTTCGGCGTGAATTTTTCCCTTAGCCAAGGTGAGACAAAAATCGTAGCGCCGATCACACCCGCAACAAGCAGCCCGATTGAATAGAGTCGAAACCACGCGAGCGGACTTTCATCCCGTGCAAGCGTAGAAACCACCGCTACGACCAGCAACAACCCCACGAGTCCGGAAACACGATCGAAAAACATCGTTGTAATCGCCGCGGTCTTTTGCTGTGTGTGCAACGAGAGCCAATAGGCTTTGATCACGTCCCCCGCTGTCGATCCGGTCGGGGCAACGAAGTTGGCGAAGTTTCCTGCAAATGCAAGCTTAATGTTCGTCCATAATCCGAGTCGAATTCCCTGACCGCGCAGCAGGACATTAAGACGAATGCCTTGAAGCACCGGCACCGGCATGAAAATCAACAGGCTCAACAGGAGAAAACCCTTGCTGCTTTGACGCCATGCAGACTTCACTCCATAGGTAACTCGGAGCTGGTCTTTCTCGTCTTTAGCGATTTCAGCCTTCAGTACGACAGCGCGCTCACCATTGCTTTGGACCATTGTCACAGATTCCGGCGTTTCACCGGTGATCGTACCTACGAGTTCCCGCTCGCCTTGCGCAAGCCACAGGTGGTCATCTAAAGTGACGCCTTGTGTCACGAACCAAAGCGCCGCCACGGCAATCAGAAGTCTGATGACATTGAACAACCAGGTTTTTATTTTCGCCTTCACGTTCGAGGTTGCCCCACATTGTGCAGATACCGATTCACAGATCCCAATACTCTATGGGAAAAAGCGAACCGGATGCGACTTCATAGCAGGCCAACGATACGCCCGCAAAGGTCGGTAAGGCAAATGATCGGTCTCTATTCGAAACCTGCCGCGAAAGGCGTCCCGGTGCTGACGCTGTTCCGCGACACCCAAGCTCGCCAACCGCGCTCCAAATCAATGAAACTCAAGCCATCGTAACTGTAAGCCAGTGCGTGGGGCAGGTCGTTGCCATCTTTAAGCAAAGTCAAAAATGTGACGAATTTCTCGCGTCCCAACGACCGCATGTAAGCAACCACGCTTTGGGCTATTTGATACTGATGAACCTCCAATGGCTCATTGCTACGCAACACATCACCGATTGACCATTTGTACTTTACGTATTGGCTCACCAACAGATCGGTCTTCTCACCTGTGAAACAACGGTTTTTTAGGACCTCTTCTGAAGTTAGATCCGCAAGCCCCTCATTCACCCAGTGCGGAATCAGCCTGCTCTTGTGAAATCGGTGAACAAAAGCGTGTGCTCCCTCGTGAACCAGCGTGGAGGCGAACCGGTCCATCGCCCGTCGGTCATGTGGATCGGGAATCCGCAAAACGATGTGGACATGCCCCAGCCGTTCGATCGACCGGGAGTAGCCAAGGGCCTGCTCAGCGTTGTAACCGTCGAAAACGCGGGCAAATTTGAGGTACCTCGCCTGACTGCGAAAGCAAAAAAACGGACATTTCGCCAGAAAAACATTTTGGGCTGGATCAAAATCGAACGCCACACAAAGCGAGTCATACATCCGCTCTGCCCAATCCGCGATTTGCTTTCCGGTTGATGGGGTCGCGTCCGTGTGAATGAGAAAGTGTTCGGTCTCAATCACCTTGACCTCGTCACCCAATTCCTCGATCACTTTTTGCCCGAAGCGATCGTAAACATCCCGCACAGCAACTTTTAATTGCTCGACTTGTTCGGGAGTAAGGTCGGTCAAGCCTGCATCCGTCAGGCGGGACCGCAGCGAATCGGTCAACGACTCGCAAACCCTCTCAGCTTCACCCGGTATAGAGACGGGAGAATCTTTTTTTGACTCTTCACATTCAAAAGGAGAAGCGTCCGTTGTTTTCTTAGTAACGCGATGGGCTCGTAACGCCTTCGTGATCATCGACTTGTAGGATGGGTCGAGTCGCTTGGCACGATCGAATTCCTTGCGCGCCAACACCACGCGACCCCGCTCCAGCATGAACCGCCCCAACACGAAATGATCCACAGCAAGCAACGCTCCCTCGCGGCCGCGTGCGAGTGTCAGCAAGCTCAATCGAGCCTTGTACGCGGAAAGAGCTTCAATTTCATCCCACGCAAAGACATGCGGCGTATCGTCCCAAACCACGACGATCGCATCACTATTATGATCCACGACCAAGCCCGTCACGCCCCCCCCCGTCGACAGATCCAACGTAACTCGAATGGTGTCTGAATCGGCGTAAGTTTGAATCGGTAACACCAAGAGCCAAGCGGTAAGCAACAAAAATACGATCGCCGACCACTCGAAAACTCTCGCGGGAGCCGTTTGCAAGTTTGTCCCCCCGTACATTTCGACGAAACGCCTGGATTTCAATCGCGGGTCTACACTCATGTCATCCAAGGCTCATCTTCCTCTAGCGGATCCAACGCGTCTTCGCCTTCCAGGATCTCCAAGCAGTCGTAACGTCGGCATAGCTGATTGAACTGCGTCCGATTAATCTTCATCCGCAAACGCACACCCGTGTCCGTGTAATCGCGTTCGAGAATATCCGCATTCTTGCCCAACTCGGTCGCCAGTTTTCCCTCGGCATGGGGAACGAGCACCGTCACCTCGACCGCTTCGCCTTTTTTGAGGTTCGACACTTCGGCGCGTAGCTCTTCCAAACCCGTCCCCACAAGGGCAGAGATACGCATGGTGCGACGTTCGCGAAGTTCGACCATGTGCGCGCTGGCAAGGTCGTTGGCAACGTCCATTTTGTTTAGAAGAACAATACTGTTTCGATGCTCCACACCCAGCGACGACAGCACTTCGTTCACCGCCTCAACCTGGGCAAGGGCTGTTGGAGACGAGGCGTCAACAACGTGTAGCAGCAGATGCGCGTGGATGGTCTCCTCCAAGGTAGCACGGAACGAAGCAACCAAATGGTGTGGTAGATCCCGCACGAAACCGACGGTATCGCTAAGGAGTACGTGTTCGCCCTCGCCAATTTCCCATCGCGCAGTCTTGGTATCGAGCGTTGCAAACAACTTATCTGCGGCGAAACGCGCGTTGCTTGTCAATGCGTTGAAAAGGGATGTTTTTCCCGAGTTGGTATAACCCACCAATGAAACGGTGTACTCATCCTTCCGTGATTTGACTTCACGCTGCCTGCGGTCATCGATATCCGCCAATTCGCGTTTCAGCACCGCGATTCGGTCTTTGACAATTCGCCGGTCGATCTCAATTTGTCGCTCGCCAGGCCCTCTTGTACCCACACCGCCAACTGCTCCCGCACTCGTTCCACCGCCGGCGCCTGCGATTCTTTCAAGGTGTGTCCACATACCGCGAAGCCGTGGCGCAGTGTATTCCAATTGGGCAAGCTCTACCTGCAATCTCGCTTCGCGTGTCCGCGCCCGAGAAGCAAAGATGTCGAGAATCAATTCACTACGATCAATAATCTTGCGATTGATTTCTTTTTCCAAAGACCGGATTTGGCGCGGCGTCAGATCCATGTCAAAAATGACGGTATCGGCATCATTGGCTTCAACGCGTTCGCTCAGTTCCTGCACCTTCCCTTTCCCGAGTGCCGTCCCCGACGCAAGCCTGGTCCGTTTTTGGATAAGCTGGTCAACTATTTCCGCTCCCGCCGACTCCGCCAGCGCAGCCAACTCACCAAGCGGATCTTGCAAGTCCGCTTTGGTATCGGGCAGGAGTATCCCGACAAGCACAGCCCGTTCAGGCCTGGCGGGCTGCTTATCGCGCAGAGGTTCGGCTTGATTCTCCATACGAAGTCGGCGAGGCAAAGATCCCCCGGATTGCGAATCTACAGCATTATTCATCGCTACAATGATAGCGAAGTATCAAGAGGCAGGTCAAACCAACAGACAACTCAAAGAAATCCACACTACTGCAAACACTCTAATATCTCATACTCGCGAGATACAGGCCAACAATCCGCGTATAACGCCAACGTTAGCAGAAGCAGAAGCAACAACGTTGCGTCCGCTTGCTAACGAAAACTTATAGCTACAAGCTTATGGCAACGCCGTCTCTGTCGTAAATCCGTACTTTTCTTCTACACGCGGAACAGCTGTCTCGCCGCTCTTCCCTTCCCCGTCCGCCTGCACCGCCGCAGTCGAATCACCGGGGTTGCGGCGAGTAAACTCATACGCAACGGCAGCAATCGCGATGACAACGATCACAATCAAAACCAGCTTTTTCATTGCTCCGACTCCAATTCGTATGTTAGCGCGAACAATGTGGCAAGTCCGCCGAAACGACTTAGCGCCTTTCCTTTTCTTATTGTATCAGAAACCAGATGCAATAGGCAGAAATTGCCCCTCAATGGGTGGAAGTGAGACAAAAGCGGCTTTACGAAGGAATGGCGCCGGTTGAGCGAGCCCATTTCACCGCTTTGATCAGCCCGCTGGTAAACGGGGTTTGCGGATCGTAGCCGATCAATGCACGCGCCCGACCTATGTCCGCCACATATCGCGTCACCTCACCCGCTCGCGTCGGCTCGTACGTTACATTCGGCTCTTTGTCCAACGCAAGCGAAAGAATGTTTACCAGATCATGCAACGTACTGCCCACGCCGGTCGCCAAGTTGATGGTTTGTCCGGCGACATCGCGGGCGGTCAGCTTGTCGATTCCCGCTATTACACCCGCCACGGCGTCGTCCACGTATGTAAAATCGAGGACCTTCTCCCGGCCATACACCGTGATCGCTTCGCCTTTGGCAATGCGATCCATAAACAAGGGAATGACCCGCTCCATACGATCGAGGTCGTTGTCAAATCGGCCGTAGACATTGCTGAAGCGAAACACCAAAAATGGTAAGTCGTAACATTGAGCGTAAGAATAAATCATCGCCTCACCCGCAATCTTACTTGCACTGTAGGGGCTTTCGGCAACAACAAAATCCGCGGAAGCTTCATCGGTAACATGCTGTCGAATGTCGCCGTACACCTCACGCGAACTCGCGAAAATGATTGGCGTATCGTGCTTGCGACAGTAATCCAGCACTTTGAAGCACATGGTGATATTCTCCATCGCCCGCGACGGATTCTCCACCAGTTCGTACACCTTTGCGTGGGCAGCGAAGTGCAAGACTACATCGAAATTGTCCAAAGGCAGATTTTTGTCAGCAATGGTAACGAGATCGAGCAAGGTCGTATCCACCTCGTCTGTCCATGTGTTGGAGCGTTTGTCGATTCCGACAACCACGTCTCCACGCGCCATCAGCGCCAGTGCCACGTTCGTACCAATTTGACCGCTCGATCCCGTGATGAGTACCTTCATTATTGCACCGTATCTGCTTTTGAGTGATTCTAAAGTGCCATATCGTGACACCATCAAAAATTAACTCGCTCTTCCTCGTCGAACTAGATACGTCCCTCGATCCATTCACAGACCAAATGATACGCAAGCTGATGCGTCTCTTGGACGCGATCGCTACTTGCGTGATCCACCATGAAGCACAGATCGGATAGCGATGCGAGCTTCCCTCCTCCACTACCGGTGAAGCCGATAATGAACGCTCCCTGCGCCTTCGCAAGCTCCACAGCCTTGATCACGTTCGCAGAAGTGCCAGAAACACTTAGCGCCCAGACTAAATCGCCTTTGCGTACGAGGGCTTGAACCTGGCGTACGAAAATTTCCTCACCACCCAAATCATTTGTCACGGCGGTGAGAACGGAAGTATCCGTAGTCAGCGCAACTGCCGGCAATGCCTTGCGGTCCTTTTTAAACCGCCCAACGAGTTCGGCGGCAATGTGCTGCGCGTCGGCGGCACTGCCCCCATTGCCGAGGATGAACAATGTCGCGCCATCGGCGAATCCGTCCAACATGCGCTTTGCGACCTGTTCGAGCAGGTCAGTTTGCGCATCCATCAAATCAACCAATCGCCTATGTTCGCCAAGTTGCTCTTTCATTCGTCCCCGTAACGTATGTTCAAGGCAGTTAAAGTGATTAACTGTTCGAATTGCGTATCCGCTCGATCAACGCTGTCGTGCTCACTCCTTCAACCAAGTCCACAAGCTCGACCTTTCCGCCATTCGACTCCACCGCATCCTGCCCCACTACGCCCTTGTCTGCCCAGTCCTTCCCTTTGACCAGTACGTCAGGTCTGATGCGTTGGATCAACTTTTCCGGAGTTTGTTCGTCGAAACCCACTACATAATCCACGCATTCCAAAGCGGACAACACCGCTGCTCGCTGATCAAACGGGCAGATCGGCCTGTCCTCGCCCTTGCCCTGCGCTCGCACCGATGAATCGCTGTTCAACCCGATGACCACCACCGATCCGAATTCGCGGCATTTTTGAAGATAATCCGCATGTCCTGCGTGAAGAATGTCAAAACAACCATTCGTAAATACGATGGTCTCGCCGCGATCGCGACGCAGTTCCAATTCAGCGATGAGATCGTCACTGGATCGCAATTTTCCACCACGCCTCTGCTCCAAACGAATTTCAGCAAGCACTTCATCCGCGGTAATGGGCACACAACCGAATCGCTCCACTTCGAGCCCGCCGACGAGGTTGGCTAACCGCACAGCAGCGGGCAAATTTGCGCCTGCTGCTACAGATGCGGCGAGCATAGCGAGAACGGCATCACCTGCACCAGTATTGTCATACACGCTGCGTGGTGTAGTCGGCACGTGACGCCACTTTCCCTCGCGTGGAACAAGCAATGCGCCGTCGCGATCCAACGTGACCACCACGTGACCGAATTTGTCCCGTACGGCCAATAACTGCGCCGCTTCTGCGGTTTTCTTGAGCGTTTTAGGCGTCTTGCCTAAGGTGATGGCAAGTTCAGTGCGATTGGGCGTAATGACATCCGCGCCGTGGTAACGGCCGTACGACGATAATCTCGCAGGATCGACCAGGACGGGTAACTCCAACTCCTTCGCCCGCGCAATGATCTTCGCCGCAAGCGAATCGCTTACCACACCTTTGTCATAGTCCTCAATACAAACGACATCCACACGCTCCATCAATCGCATGGCGAATTTTAACACCGTCGCTTCATCATCTTCGGCGAGCGGACCCGCATCTTCTTCATCGACGCGCAACAGTTGTTGACGGTGCCTGTGCTGAGCAAGGCCAACCATGCGTGTTTTGGTCGTGGTCGGGCGGGTATCGGAAATAACCAGCCCTTCCGTAGAGATGCCACCTTCCCGCAACAAAGTCGTTAACCGCAGCCCGTTTTCACCTTTGCCAATGACTCCACAACAATCGACCGCAACCCCTAGCGCACGCAGGCACGCCGCGACGTTGGCACTTCCGCCCACCGCGTCACGCCGCTCTACCACGCGAATCACCGGAACCGGCGCCTCCGGACTTATCCGCTCCGCATCACCATAAATGTATCGATCCAAAATGAGGTCGCCCACGAGCAAGACTCGCTGCCCCGCAAATCCACCAACGATCTTCGTCAGGTCTGCACTCATAAATTAAACCGTTAACCCACGCCCTACCTCACAGCGAGGGCTGATCATATCCAAAGTAACGCCTTACACATAAGGACATCCCTGGACGACACCGCCATTTGAAGCCTACTCTAAATCGCGCCAAGACGTGAAGCATAATCTGAAATGAATCGAGATGGTAGTCGTAAATGAGCTACGCCAACCGACAACCCGCCTGCCGGACGGGTTCGCACGGAACTGCGACCAACGTTTATTACGCCGAAACCGGTTTCGTAGCCAACCGTGACGTCTCTCGCCCAACGCTGCGGTCCTGCATGTCAGGCAAGCACAATCGAAAGTGCGCACCGCCCATTGCCGGATGCATGCGTGCAATCAGTTCGAGCCGTCCGCCCATCAACCGTGCCCAGTTTCGTGCCAAGGCTAGTCCCAATCCGATGCCACCTTGCGCTTTCTTGGCAGCACTCTTCCCGCGACGGAATGGTTTGAAGATATGACGCTCATCACCCCACTCCACGCCCTCTCCCGTGTCAATGACATCAATCGCAATTCGACCATCAGCTTTCGACAAACATAGCAAAACACGTTTCTGCTCACCGGCGCGGGCGTACCGAATAGCGTTGTTCACAAGCACGCCTACGATTTGGCCCAACAAATCAATATCAGTAGCGACTGACA
>JANQHN010000074.1 GCA_028282665.1 Phycisphaerae bacterium
AAGGCGCATTTTCCACAGTGAAGCACATAGTGCCGGGCCGTGTGCTTGTCTAGAATTCGTTCTAGAGCAAGATCTAGCCAGGTGTAGTGTCCGACGCCGCGTTTTGTACTGCCGGAAAGTTGACATTCCACGCTACGTTTGGATTGAAACTGCTATAGCTGCGAGATGAGAAGTAGTCACCCATCGCAGTGCGCTTGTGCAACGGTACCATCACGATCGTCCTGGATTCCCGCGTCCGCGGAAATAACGAATCAAATGCGCAAGCAACCTGATTCCATTGACCTGTCAGCCGCACGCCGCGACGAGGATGTGTTGGACAATGGCGTCTGAGGACATCGGTTCGCCGTCGTATCGCGTTACCGACTCGATTTTTGTTTCCGGTAGCAGCTTTTGCACTTCCTTCACATAGAGCCCGGTGTTCAACTCAGCAACGACCACACGCTGCACGTGATCTGTGATCGCCGCACGGATCGCCCGCGATGGCACCGGCCAAATCGCAGACAGAGCGATGTGCGACACACGAGCGCCCAGTCCGCGCGTGTACTTTACCGCTTCGCGCGCCGGCATTACGGTTGCACCCAACGAAATCACCAGACAATCTGCACCTTTATCCACGTCGTCATCTACCAATATGAGTGATTTTTCGTGGGAGATGAATTTTCCGCGAAGGTGGGCGATTCGTTTTTCGATTGCCGCAGGGCCAACATCTTCTTCGTCAACGAAGTGAAATGACGCATCGTCGGATGAGTTGTTCGATTGCCCTTCTTGCCTTCCTCTATCGAAGGCATTTTTTGACGAATCGATACTTTTGCTTCCTGCGACGCGATCAATAGAAGATTTGTCGTGAAGGATTTGCGGGCTGCATAGAATGACTGTTGGCGTGCGGATTTGCTCGGAGAGTTCATACGCTTGATGGACTAGCCTGTATCCGCTCTTTGCCCCATAAGCGATGAGAACCGGAAAAGGTAGGCTGCCGGCGGTCATGTGGCCCGCTGCGATAATTTCACCGTCCCCACCGGGACGTTCCAGTGGTGCTGCGGGGGCGCCGGATTGAATATGCACGATAACCATCGGCACTTCGCAAGCGATGCCGAGTCCGAGCATTGCGCTGGCTTGTCGCAAACCATCGCCCTGGGTGATGGCAACGGTACGTTTTCGGTATCGGCTAAGTTCGATGCAGAAGCCGAGTGCGGCGTCGGCAAAAGGCCGTGAGACGACTTCATTTAGTTCGCTTTTAAGCGAGGTAATGAAATCATCGTGTACGCCGCGTTGTATTGGCGTGGTGTACACGGCAATGAGGCATCCCGCGTCGCTCGCTGCGGCTGCAATGGTCTGAGTTGTTTGTAGTTTCTCGTGCATGATCAATTGATTGGCTTACTTTTCTTCAGAGATCAGCAGTACGCCCGATCCATTCAATCTGCTTTCCTTCACGGCCAAGAGGGCATCGTTCGCCTGTTCCAATGGAAATACGGTTGTTGTAGTTTCGAGGGGAATTTTGGCGGCGAGCGAGAGCAGTTCCCGGCCGTCTCGGCGCGTTGCGTTAGTGACGCTGCGGAGTCGGCGCTCGTGGTAGAGATGTTGTTGGTAGTTCATGGCAGGTATGGGCGACATATAAATGCCGCCCAAAGCGCATGTTCCTCCTGGCGCCAACACGCGCATTGCCTCAGGCACGAGTTCGCCGGCGGGTGCAAAAATGATGGAGGAGTGTAGTGATTCTGGTGGGGCGTCGCCCGCCGTCCCCGTCCAAACAGCTCCAAGTTTTTGGGCATGCTCGCGATGCGTTGGTGAGCGTGTGAATACGTAAGACGAACAGCGCCAGCAATTGGCGATTTGAATAGCGATGTGGGCAGCAGCTCCAAAACCGTACAATCCGAGTCGCTGTTCCGGTTTGATACCACAAAGCCGCAACGATCGATACCCAATGATTCCCGCACACAGCAGCGGCGCAACCTGCACTGCCGTTAGCGATTTCGGCAAACGATAGACGAACCGTGCGGGAGCAACCATGTACTCCGCGTATCCACCGCAAACGTCCCAGCCGGTGTAGAGACTTTTCTGGCAGAGGTTTTCTAAGTCCTGCGAACAATAGTCGCAATCGCCGCAAGCTCGATGAAGCCAGGCAATACCGACACGCTGGCCAATTTCGACTTCCGTGACATCATTTCCGCATGATTGCACCACGCCGACCACTTGATGCCCTGGAATCGCAGGAGATCGGCGCATGGCGAGTTCCCCTTCGACCTGGTGCAGGTCGGTGTGGCATACGCCGCACGCAATCACGCGCACCAAAACTTCATCGCTTTTTGGGGTTGGGGTTTCCACCTTGCCAAGTGAAAGCGGTTTGGTTTGCACGGCGCGAGGATTTGTCAGCAGCATGGCACGCACGGTCATATCTCCACAGGTAACCTTGGATTCAGTGTACACATTGCTTTGGGAAAGACCAATCGAGCTCGGGAAATTGCGATCCGGAATCGCCCATACTTAGCTCGTTCTATCATTGCCGTAGGCGCGAGGCGGATGGGGCGCTATCATAGAAATATTCTACTACTGCGAATTGAAGCGGGCTGATTCATGCCGGACAAGCGAAAGCACCGCGGTGCACATCCCGATGATACATATCTCTTTTCACCAAAGAGTCAGCCCACTATCGCGCGTGGCGTGAAAGAGCTTTCGTGGTTACTGAGTCGCGGTTATTCGATGGATGCTTCGCTAAAACTGGTCGGTGATCGATACCATTTCAGCGCTCGACAGCGCATGGCGGTGATGCGTTCGTCGTGCAGTGATCAGATGTTAGAGCGTCGAATGTTTTCGCGGTGTGCTTCGGCATCCGTAATGCGTTCCAAGCGGTTGGCGGTCGACGGCTACAATCTGCTCATTACGATCGAAAGTGCGTTGTCGGGCGGTCTGGTGCTGATCGGCCGGGACGGCGTGACTCGGGACTTGGCCGGCGTTCACGGTACGTACCGGAAAGTCGAAGAAACGATTCCCGCATTGACGCTGATCGTGCGAAATGTGAATCAACTCGAATGCGCTGGGGTTGATTTTTATTTTGACAAACCTGTTTCCAACAGTGGAAAACTGAAAACATTGCTCGCGCACGTTCTCGAAGAAAAGTGCATTGGTTGGAGCATCGAGCTACACGACAATCCGGACCGAGTGCTTGTCGACATTGACGCAATTGTGGTCAGTTCGGATAGTGCGATTCTTGATCGATGCCAATGTTGGATTGATTTGGCGAGCTCGATTATTCATGAGCACATTTCCGATGCCTGGGTGTTTGATTTATCCCAGTCATACCTTCAACGGCTGAATTTAACGTTGGACGAATTTGTTTGAGCTTTGGGTTGGCGCTACCCGGACGGATTTATCGGTCGCTAAGCTATTTGGCGAGTGATATCTTTTTGTCACTAGCCGTCCGATAGGTAGTTCGATCAATAGAAAGATGCTTGGACAAGCCAATTTGCATTCATGATTTATCCGATTCGTATCGTACAACAAAAACTGGAGTTTAAACAGAATTTCGTGAATACAACAAGAGATGAGCGCTGTTGAGTGCATATGGGAGCAGATGTCAACGTCTACACCAAAAGATAAGGCATCGTTAAGGAGGCTTGATTTTACCAAGCTCTGCCTCGGTGTGCCCTTGCCCGGAGATATTTTCAGCATCAACGGCAAGCGTTTGGTGCCCATCAGCCATACGCTTACTCTTGCGGATTTAGAGGGCCTTATCGAAGAGGCGGGCCGTGGTTTATTTGGCGACGAGAATTGGCCTGAAGATTTCTTCGATGATGCGCCCGACAACGAGGAAGGGGCAGGGATCGTCTCAACGTTGGGCAAATCTCCTTTTGAGGATGATGGTCCAGATTGGGATTCTTTGGATGTGAGTGCGGCGGAAACCGTGCAGCTTGAGAGCGTGCCGACACCAGTTGAAACCTCACCCGAAACAATAGCGCAGACGGCAAGGCCATTGCCCATCTCGTCCGGATATGTTGATCTGCCAGTAGGTAGTTTGCGAGTGGGGATGGAGCTTGCTCGAGACATTTACGGTCAAAACGGCGTGCTGCTATTGGCTGCGGGAAGCACGATTACCGAGCAGTTTCTGCATCGTCTCTCCGCCAAGGGCGTTTACAAAGTTCGTACCACGCACGACCGTGTTGCGGTACCGCTAGAAGTGCCCGTGCCCGATCGGGAACCTTGGGTGGTGGACCGGCTTGATCGACTGTTGATTACAGGAGAGGTCGACGCATGTATCGCCCAGGCAAACAAGATCAAAAGACTGCCTTTATCGCAATTGCAAGAAGCGACTTGTGAAGGTGAACATCATTACGGCAAGTGCGTGGATCGCCTGTCCAGCATCACCATGGACATTTGCCGCGGAAGTCAAAGTGCCGTTTCTGCCGCAGTTGACGTAGTGAGTCAGTTCGTTGGGATGGTTCAGCTCGACAGCGGTCTACTGCCCGCCATCATGCAACTCAAGACATCCCCCAACGAGTATCTATTTCATCATGGTATGAACGTAGCGTTGCTTTCTATGACCGTTGCGGGACAGATGGGTCTGCCGCGTGATGAAATTCTGTCCATTGGCATGGGGGCGCTGTTACAAGACGTGGGTATGATGTGCATTCCGGAGGGGTTGCGGTTGGCTCTGCGGGCGTTGACGCCCGAGGAACGAAAGGAAGTCGACCGTCATCCGCTCTATAGCCTGAATTTCCTGGAAAACGTCACCGGTATCAGTCAAAAAACGCTGCTCATTGTTTATCAATCACACGAACGAAACGACAGTCAAGGATATCCGCATGGTCGGCATCCGATGTTGATTCATCCGTACGCGAAGCTCGTTGCTATTGCAGATACGTACACGGCGCTCGCTTCAGACAGGCCTTATCGAAACGCGATGAGCCCTTATGATGCTATCGTGGCCGTGCTGCGCGGAGCCGGCAAGGATCAATACGACCGCCACATGATGCGCGCATTCCTTGATACCGTTTCGCTGTTTCCGATTGGAAGTTTCGTAAGATTATCAAACGGCACAATTGGCAAAGTGTTGCGGGCCAATCCAGGCAAGCACACGTGTCCTGTCGTGTTGTTGATCGATGGTGACGGTTGCGAAACTGCGACTGAGATCGATTTGAGTCAGCCTGGTATGCCGAAAGTTATCGAAGCGCTGCGCGAGGCGGTGGATTCGGAACTGAAGTTCTTCGGCATGTAGTCCTGCGTGTGTCGCTTAATTAAAGGACTATTTCTTCTTAAAAAAGGAGGCGGCCGGCCGTGCAGAGAGATTGCTGCCGGTTCCATCAATCCGTAAGGTCCGTTTTGCAGATTTCGCGCGTCACACAAGTCGCGTAGCAGCCGGACGGGAGTTTAAACGTTAGCTGGATGAAAGCGCCTCGGTCGTCGGCGCCGGTTTCCCAAGCCAAGTCTTCGGCAGGAACACGAAGTGGACGCCGCCCTCCTCGGAGCTTTGAGTCTCCTCGGCTTTGGAGTAGTGGTTCGTCAAGTTTTGAAGCGTTCAAGACAGCTTTCTCAATGAATGAGGCCTTACCTTCACTGTGTTTCATCTTCTTTCCAAACAGCGGGCCTGATGGCGAGATATCGAACATGTCGCACCGATGTTGTTCGATTGCCGGATCCCTGACGAGAAAACAGGCGCCGTTCTTGTGCTTCCAGGCAACGTCGCCCACCATGAGGTTGTCGATCGAGCTAATACGCTGGGCAAGAACGTCATTGAACAGTTGGCTTTGAACAGCAGAGAGATAGAGCTTGCGCAATGAATGGTCGACAGCTTTCCATGTCTTTTTCGCGTGGCCGTCTTCTCTCACAAACGCTTTTGCAATTCGAATCTGGTCCCGCAACTTATCAGGCCAAGCTTTGAGCGAGCCTTCGTAATCCCCCTCGTCGAACAATTGGCGAGCGTGTTTGACTTTATCGTTGTCCATTTGACTGGGGCGGCCGAGGATCAGTCGAACAGCTTCATCGTAGTCGCCACGCAGCACGGCGATTCCGATTAGAGCGTTATCCCCTCTCGCTCCGAATCTTTGCGGGCCGAAGTAATTAGGCACGCCTCGCGATTGCAGTTCCGCAGCGACTGCTTTTACGTGGTCGAGAGCTTGTTGATTGAACTTGCGAATCTTGATGTCGAACCGGTTGCTGGAAAGGTGACCCGGCTTGAGTTTATTTGTGTGTCGTTCGAGCGAGAGAATTTTGATTCGGCCTAACCGGGTTCCTGGTGGCTGTTCGTTTTCCAAGTGTTCGATGCTGATAGTTTGTCGAGTAATCCCATGCGCGTCCTTGAGGCCTGCGTAACCGAACTCGTGGATCTTGCGGCGAAACGTTTTCGCGAGAATGCGGATCGCGGCTGGAGTGGTGAGTCCCTCTTTTTCGATGGTCAAGTACGTGTGCGTTCCTTCGCCGCAGGCTTCGTAGAGTGGGATTTCCTCGACAATGAAGTCGTCATTGTGCTGTTTGATGACACCGCCCACGCCGGGAATGGATGCAGTGAGGTAAGGCCAGGGAAACGGTGGACGGTCGGGTTGATCATTCATGAGTGGGAGTGTAACCGTTGAAGATCGAATGGTCATTTCCGAGGCATTTGGGCATCATGCAGTATCATGAAGTTAGCATGGAAAGGTCTTGCCGCAGAGAGGTTGCGTCCCTAGGATGACCACTCTATGCGATGGATCGCAGACATACTGTATTTCATTGCAGGGGTGCTGTATCTTCCTGTGGCGTTCTATAACGCGCTCGTGAGGAAAAAGAACCGCACCGGTTGGGGTGAGCGTTTTGGCGCGGTTCCCTGCTTTCCCGCAGGTCGAAAGCGTATCTGGCTGCATGCAGTTTCCTTGGGCGAAGTCAATGCTACACCAAGTCTTGTGGCGTTGCTTGAAACGCGCCTGCCCGATTGTGAGATCGTCATTTCGACAACCACAGATACGGGTTACGCCAGGGCTGTTCAATATTATGGAGTGGATCGGGTTTTTCGATTTCCGCTGGATTTTTCGTTTGTCGTGGCACGCGCCTTGAAGCGAATTCAGCCGTCGGTCATAGTGCTCGTAGAACTGGAAGTCTGGTACAACCACGTCCGTATGGCGAGTCGGCGGGGGATTCCCGTCGTAGTTGTAAACGGGCGACTGACTGAGCGGAGCGCCCGACGATTTGGGTTGCTAGGAGCACTGGCTCGACCCATGTTCGCCGATCTCGCCTGGGTGGCTGCGCAGGATGAATTGATCGCCAGTCGTTTCAAGGCGTTGGGCGTCTGCCCTGATCGGGTCGAAGTCACATCCTCTTTGAAATGGGATTCCGCGACGGTGGCGGATCGCGTGGATGGGATGGATGCGTTGATCGAGGCGATAGGCAT
>JANQHN010000107.1 GCA_028282665.1 Phycisphaerae bacterium
AATCGACCGTGGCCGTCGTGCAGCGTGCAAAGTACCTGCACTTACTGCCACACGTTGGCATTGATCACGCCTTCAGCCCGCGCGCGGTGGCGGTGCGCAATATGATGACTCTTATCAAGGATGACCCGATCCGTTCGCTTGCGACTTTCGCGGATGATCTTGCCGAGGTGTACGAAGTCAGGCCTGCGTCAAGTGCTCGCGTAATCGGTCATGAGCTTCGAAATGTAAAACTCCCGCCGCATTCCATGATTGCCGCTATCCGGCACAAAGGTCAGGTTCGAGTGCCCGGCGCCCAGGATCAGATTATGGCAGACAGCATGATTCTTGTGATCGGACCTCGCGGAATCGAATCGCAGCTGCGCGATCTGTTCGTTGATTGACGCTATGAATTTTCGCTCACTTTGTCAATTTCTGGGCTTTTTGCTGTTTGTGTTGACAGTAATGATTTTCGCTGTTGCCCTCTTTTCCACCGTTCGGTACATGTCTGCAGGTGATAATGCGGTCGCGGAGCGTCACGCGATGCCCGCACTTTATCTTACCTCGCTATTGGGGCTGATTCTCGGTGGTATTCTGTGGTTTGTTGGTAAAGGGGCATCGAAACGGCTGGGGCAACGAGAGGCGCTTCTGCTTGTTGCATTGGGGTGGCTTGTCGGGGCAGCCCTTTGCGCTCTACCTTTCCGGGTGTGGGCGGACATGCGGCCGGATGCGGAGTTGCGTCCTCATGAGTTCGATGGATTTGTGAATTGCTATTTCGAGTCGATGAGCGGTCTGACGACCACTGGCGCGACCATTTTAACATCCATCGGCACGATTCCTGACAGTTTAAAGCTCTGGCGAGCGACGACGCACTGGCTTGGTGGATTGGGGATCGTGGTGTTGTTCGTTGCCGTGCTTCCGCTTTTAGGTGTGGGTGGTCGACGCTTGTATCGCATCGAGTCTCCCGGCCCAACGCCCGAAGGAGTAACGCCACGCATTCGCGACGCCGCCCGCGTGCTGTGGTTGATTTATTTAGGGCTTACCGCTGCCGAGGTGCTTGCGCTGAGGTTGTGTGGGATGAGCTGGTTCGATGCGCTCTGTCATACGTTCGCTACGTTGGCGACCGGTGGATTCAGCACTTACGACGAGAGCATTGCGGCATTCGATTCATCCGCGATTCACGCGGTCATCATCTTTTTCATGTTGCTGGCCGGCGTGAATTTCAGTCTTTACTACGCGATGATTCAGAAACGCTGGCATTCCATTTGGCAAAACTCGGAACTGCGATTTTATTTTTTGATTCTTGTGGTGGCCACAGTTATTCTCACCGCATCTCAATTAGCGGCCGTACCAAGCGATGAATCTTCGAAACCATCGATCGCGATCACGTTGCGAGACTCGCTATTTCAAGCGGTTTCGATTCAAACGACCACTGGTTTCGGGACGGCGGACTTCGACCAGTGGGCTCCACTTGCCAAAATTACCCTGGTTGTATTGATGTTTGTGGGAGCGTCGGCCGGTTCGACAGGTGGGGGAATCAAGGTGATTCGGATTGTGGTCGCAGCCAAGGTACTGTTCGCTGAGGTCGAGCGAGCATTTAGACCTAAGGTGGTTCGCAGGCTTAAGGTTGGGGGAGACCTCGTCGATCCGGACGTGAAAATCGGTTGCCTTGCTTACGTGTTGGGGATCGTCATCTTGTTCGTAATCGGCGCGGCGTTGATTTTGATGATCGAGTCCCACCGTGGAATCGATCTGACGACCGCGGCCACTGCCTCGGCTGCGACGCTGAACAATATCGGTCCAGGCTTATCGGCGGTAGGACCCACTTGCAACTATGCTTGGTTTACATCGCAGGCGAAAGTCGTCATGTGTGGTTTGATGGTCCTTGGCAGGCTTGAGGTGTACGCGATTATCGTGCTGTTTACGCCGCGATTCTGGCAAACGGAATAGCGTCACCAACCTGTTCGGAAATGCTGGACGCCTGCGGACGCATCCTGTTAGAATCTCTGTGAAACAAGAGGTGTATGTCGCGTACGCGCTAGTTCCCCAAACGAGGAGATACCCGTGGTTCGAGGTGGCCTTCGTAGATTTGACGTCCAGGCGCAGTACGCGCTGATATTCTCACTGGCTTCGGTTGTTTTCTTTATTGGTACAGCCGCGATGCTCGCTCGGAACTGGAACACGGAACAACAACGATTCGTGTACGGTGGCAGTGGCGTGTGGTTGCCCGTTTTTCTTGGATTCGCCGGCGTGGCACTGTTGCTGGGTGTCATCGGTTTTTTGCTGGGTTGGAACAGCGCCGGGCAACGCCGCAATGCAAAAAGTTCATGGTCCTGGGCTGCGTTCTTCGTTGGAGGCTTGATTTCAACACTCAGCCTCGTTTGTTTGATTGCGTTTGTCGTGCTCCGGCTTAGCTTGGCGAAGTAGAAGAAAGATCCGGAATGGCAGGTTAGTATCCCATCGATCGGTCTGACAGAAAGTTCCTCGCATGAATCGAAATCACGCCCGCATACTTGAACACGTATTGTCCTTGCCGACCGCTCCCTTCGCGGAGCACGTAGTGCTAAATTACCTTCGGGCGTTTTGTGTTAATCGCAATGGCGTTACGTTGACGGAAGATCGGCATGGAAATCTCTTGCTTCACGTTAAGCGAGGTCGTCGCCAAACGGCGCGCCCGGTTTGCATCACGGCACACGTTGATCACCCGGGTTTCGTAGCGAAGCGAATGATCGATGACCGAACGCTTCAGGCTTATTGGCGTGGTGGGGTAAAAGTCGATTACTTTAGAAACCAGAGGGCTCGCTTTTACGTTGACGACGCTCCGGTCGCCGGCCGCATCAAATCGATGACCACAAAGGGGAAGGGGGATCGCGAGCGGGCGGATGTTGTGACTTTTGCGGTTTCTAAAGAAGTACCTGCTGGTACGGTGGGGATGTGGGCTTTACCTGAGCCTGCGGTACGCAAAGGGCGTATCTACGCTCGCGCTTGTGACGATCTAGCCGGTGTGGCTGCCTGCCTTTGTGCGATTGACACCCTATCGAAGTCGAAGCAGAATGCGGAGGCCTACTTCCTGTTTACGCGTGCGGAAGAAGTGGGTTTTGTGGGTGCAATGGCGGCGATCAAGTCGAGTACCGTACCCAAGAAGTGCTTCGTTGTGGTTACGGAAACCAGCAGTGAGCGTCCACACGCGCCACTGGGCGATGGGCCAATCCTCCGCGTGGGAGATCGAGTTACATCGTTCACGTCGGCAGTGACCGGTTTTTGTGGCCGGGTTGCGGACGAATTGACCAAGCGAAAAAAACGTTTCAAATTCCAGCGTCGCTTGATGGATGGTGGCATGTGCGAGGCGACGGCATTTTGCACGTTGGGGTATGAGGCAACGTGTGCTTGTCTTTCGCTGGGCAACTACCACAACATGAATACCAAAACCGGCAAGATCGCACCGGAGTACATTGACCTTAGTGATTTCGAGAATTTGGTTGATTGGTATATCGCGCTGGGGCAAACGCCGCTTGCGTACAAATCCAAGGATGAAGCACTTATCAAACGACTTGTTGAGATTGAGAAGGAAAACCGAAAGCTGCTAAGTACGACCGTGAACAAGGCAAAATGAATGTTCAGCCGATTATGCCGGGTCGTGATGAGTCCTGCCTGCGTATAAGTCGTCCGCACCTGCAATTCGTGGCGTTGGTTCTCATTTCGTTAATTGCCTACCTGCCTGCGCTGCGTGGTGACTTCCTTTGGGACGACGATCAATACATTGTTCACAATATTTACCTGCGCGATGTATCCGGGCTTATTCCGATTTGGTTTTCGCCGGGCAGTACGCCGCAGTATTACCCGCTCACCTTTACGACGTTTTGGATTGAGTATCAACTTTTCGGATTGGCGCCACTAGCGTTTCATGTCACGAACGTATTGCTTCATGCATTCACCGGTTTTCTGTTCGCCAAGGTGCTTTCACGTCTGCGCGTGCCGGGTGTATGGCTTGCGGCAGTGCTATTTGTTTTGCATCCGGTTCATGCTGAATCGGTCGCCTGGATCACTGAGCGGAAAAATGTCCTCTCGGCCGTTTTCTATTTGGCATCGATGCTGTGTTTAATGCGTTTCTACGATTTCGATGGAGATGAGCGGCCGGCAAACCGGGCGTTTTTTTATAGTTTGGCTTTACTTGCTTTCGTTGGAGCGTTGTTCAGCAAGACTGTTACTTGCACACTGCCCGCCGCATTTCTCCTTTTGCTTTGGTGGAAACAACGCGTGTACGCGCGCGGCGTTCTCGCTTTGGTTCCGTTTTTCGTCCTGGGTGTTGCGATGGGTTTGCTGACCGCACAGTTGGAAGCAGGTCCAGTAGGGGCGGCGGACGTATCGGTTTTGGATTTGAGCATCGCACAGCGTTTGGTGCTTGCTGGGCAGGCTTATTGGTTCTACGTTGCCAATGTGCTTTTGCCGTTTGAGTATGTCTTTATTTACCCACGTTGGGAAATTTTCGCGAGCCCGACGAATTTGTTGATCTATCCGGCGACTGCCTGTGTTAGTCTGTTGGCGCTGTTTTTTCTGCGTCATCGAGTAGGAAAGGGTCCTGTTGTTGCGGTGTTGATTTTCGCAGGGACGCTTTTTCCTACGCTTGGTTTTTTTCGCGTGTACTTCATGCAATTCTCGTGGGTGGCGGATCATTTCCAATACCACGCAAACATGGCGTTAATCGCGCTGGCGGCAGCTTTGATTACCAGGCTTTTTTCATCATGGCCTAGGCGAAAGACCTCATTGAATTCTTCGACAGCTTCCGAATCTTCACGTTCGGGAAATATAGGAATAGCGTTTTTTCCATTCGTACTTGTATTGCCTTTGGGAATGATGACATGGAAACAGGCGGGTAACTATAGCAGTCTTGAGCGTCTTTGGCTTTCAGTATTGGATAAGAACCCCACCGCCTGGATCGCGCACAACAACCTCGGCTTGCACTACAAACAGCAGTCACGTTGGGACGAGGCGGAGTTGTGTTATCGGGAGGCGTTGCGTATCAAGGATGATATTCCCGAAGCCGCGAGCAACTTGGGGGCGATCCTTGCGCAACGAGGGGAGTTCGAAGAGGCTTTGCCGTATCTGTGGCGAGCGATTCGGTTGGCTCCCGAGCACATAAACTATCATACGAACCTTGCCGCGACTTTGGCCCGCATGGGACGGGATGACGAGGCGGTCGAAGCCTATCGAGAGGTTGTCAGGCTTCAGCCCGAAAGCGTGGATTTTCGAACAGTGCTTGCGGGAATGATGATTAAAGTACAGCGTTGGAATGAAGCATACGAAAACCTTGAACGTGTGCTGCAAAACGTCCCCGATCATCCCGGTGCCAATGCTTTGATGGCCGAGCTACGGCGTAAGTCGCGCGAAGTTCCGTAGTCGGAAGGAATGCTTTTCGTTTGGATTATAACGATTCGTAGAAATATCTTCTTAGAACCCGTACTCTTCCCAACGCCGCTCCACAAACTGTTTCATTTCCTCGTTCATTTTCAGTTCATCAGGCCAGGCGCGTACTGTGCCTTCGCCCGGAATCTTGCGCGTCGCGTCAATGCCGATTTTCGCTCCCGTGCCATACTCCGGTGTGGCGTGGTCGAGGATGTCGCATGGTCCCTCCATGATCATCACGTCACGTTTCCAGTCGACGTTCGAACACATTTGGAACAACACTTCCTGCTCATTGTGGACGTCCACGTGTGCGTCGACCACAATGATCATTTTGGAAAACATCATCTGGCCTGCCCCCCAAATGCTACTCATAACTTTCCGCGCCTGCATGGGGTATGCTTTTTCGATCTTGACGAAGACGCAGTTGTGGAAGGCGCCAAACATTGGCAGTGAATAGTCAATGATGTCCGGAATGAGCATCTTGAGCAGTGGAAGGAAGATGCGTTCGGTGGCTTTGCCCAAGTAGTAATCCTCCATGGGTGGTTTGCCTACAATCGTCGTTGGATAGATCGGGTCGTGACGGTGGGTGATGGCGGTCACTTCAAAGGCGGGATACGTATCCGCGAGCGAGTAATAGCCTGTGTGGTCACCGAATGGTCCTTCGATGAGCGTGCGTTCATTGTCTGCCCATCCCTCTATGATGATTTCCGCGTTGGCGGGGACTTCGAGGGGGACGGTTTTGGCAGGGCACAGCTCAATGCCTCGCCCGTTCAGGAAACCGGCGAACAGTAGTTCACTGATACCCGGCGGGAGCGGACAAGTCGCTGCGTAGGGCAGGATGGGTTCTCCACCCAGCGCGATTGCGACCGGCATTTTTTTACCTTGTTTTTTATGCATTCGGAAATGCCGCGCGCCATCGTGATGTATATGCCAATGCATGGCAGCAAGCTTTTGGTCGAATACCTGTACTCGATACATTCCCAAGTTCAAATCACCGCCACCAGGCTCTGTCGTAATGATGGCACCAAGCGTGATGTACCGGCCTGTACCTTCGGTGCAGTCATTCGGTTTCGCACCGAACCCCGCCAATCCGTCATGAGGCCAGCATTGGATAATCGGCAGGTCGAACAGGTTTGCGTTGTCCGTGTGTACGACCTCCTGGCACATTCCGCGACGAACCCTCCTTGGTCCCATGCCGGCGAGTTTGGCGAGTTCGGGAAGTTTTTTCATCTTTGCCATGAGCGTCGTCGGCATTTCCGGCTTGATGAGTGACTGAACGCGGTCCGCCAGCTCTTCAAAACTTTCAACTTCCAGCGCAAGCCGCATGCGTTCGTAACTGCCGAATAAGTTGATGGCGCACGGGATCGATGAGCCCTTGACGTTTTCGAACAATAATCCGTACCCGCCGAGTTCCCCGTGCAAGGGATCGGTCGCAGGGTGATGCGAACCGTGAGGGACAGGCGATTTGCTCATCCGGTCGGTGATTTCCGCGATTTCCAGAATCGGATCGACTTCGGGGCTGACTCGTTTGAGCTGTCCTTTGCTCTCGAGATCGGAAACGAAGGTTCGCAAGTCGGTATGTGGCATGAGTGTTTGTCCTTGGGTTTAGCGAAAACAGAATGGTACTCACCGACGGGGCGGCAGGAAAGAACCTCAACATTGCAAGCGGAGATGCGTTTTTAGCACGTACGTAGCAGCGAGGTGCACAGTTCGATCTGTTGCTCGCACCATTTCGTATCTATATCTTCGGGTGTAGCAAATGCACTCAAGGCTTCGTGTGCGGCGTGGAGTTGTTCGCTGGCGGCGGCGAGTGTTGTTTTGGCGTTGGGAGATTCCAGTGCAAGGTGTTTTTCTCCCAAGTGGAGCATCGCATGACCAAGGTACATGTCCGCCTTGGCGACATGCAGCGTGGCAGGGTCGTGAGCACGCCACACGGTACACGCCATCTTCGCCGCGTCGACTGCGTCCTGGGGACGTGACGAATCGATCAGCGCGCCGCATAGAGCGGTCCAAGTGCGGGCTTCCCACAGTGCGGGCGTTTTGGAGGATTGCCTTGCGTATTCGATGGCCTGATGAAAATGCGTAATC
>JANQHN010000338.1 GCA_028282665.1 Phycisphaerae bacterium
ACAAGTCGGCTGCGTAAGTTGCCACATGCCGCTGGCGACTTCGAACGGTTCTATCGCCGGTTCTGAAGTCGCCGGTGACGCCGGTCGAATCGGCGATACGCGCACACACATTTTCCGCATCAATGCAAGCACGGACGATTTCACCGCCATGTTCAATGAAGATCTGACACAAGTGATCACGGATGGACAAGGTCGGGCTGCGATCACGGTCGACTTCGTTTGCATGCGCTGCCACAACGGAACGGGCAACGCCTTCGCGCTCACTCCGCGATCCGCTGGCCTGATTGCCAGCGGCATGCACGCTTCCGGTGAATGACACACATTGATTCGACCGACGCGCGTTGATGATCTTTCCCGATCACCCGCGAACGGAGCGGAACATGAAAAAGCAAACTCACAAGGTCTGTTGCAGGTTTCCGCGTGTTTTGATACCGATGGATGCAGACCGATTGAGAAGATCCTCAATCCGCCTTGGGCTATGCCTGGCGGCTTTTCTGTTCACCGGCTGCACGCCGCTGCCAGACGATAACGTTATCGATCCGCCTGATGGCGAAGCTCGCTACGTGGGTTCTGCCGCCTGTTCGGCTTGTCATTCGACGATCTCGGAAACGTATCATCTACATAGTCATGCCCATGCTCTAAAAAGGCCTGAAGGAACTCCTCCACAGTATCCGACTGAATTTGGAGTCGCTTTTGTACCTGTTCCGCCTCCGGGGTTCGCCTGGTCCGACATCAGCTATGTCGTCGGCGGGGCAAATCGAGCCGCTTGGTTTGTCAGCGATGAAGGATTCGTCATCACAGATACAAACGAAACGCCCCAAGACGTCCTCTATCGATTGACGCACTATCCGACTGGAACAATGACGGGCTTTGAGCCAGAAACCGTTGAATATGATTTCAGGCCCTTTACGTTTGAGACGTTCTCGCGATACGTCACCGGCGCTAAGACCGTTGACGAAAGCGGCGGTCGACGCCAAGACGCGCTGGGCGGTGTCGGCGGAACCTGGGCAGAGGACGGTGTGCAATGCGAAGCCTGTCATGGTCCAGGCAGCAACCATATCGGCCGTCCGGAAATGGGCGGTTTGATTGTGGATGGTTTATCAATCGCCTGTGCACAGTGCCACGCCAACCAAGAAAATCCCCAGCTTGTCGCGATTTCCGATGATTTCATAGAGGCGTATCAGCAAGTCGGCGAGGTTTTCGCCAGCCCTCACCGCGGATTCGCCTGTACGGTGTGTCATTCTCCTCACACTTCGATTCTGCATGACCGAGAAAATGGTCTGCGCAATGATTGCTCCATATGCCACGCGACTCAGAACATGGCGGGTCATGGGAAATTCATTTTCGTTCAGGGCGATTATGTGGAACGACTAACTTGCGCGAGTTGCCACATGCCGTTCGCAACCAAGGCGCTCATCAGTGCGGCTTCGGCATTCGCAGGCGAGAACGGCGCGCGTATTGGCGACACACGAACGCATGTCGTGACCATCAACACCGAAGCGGTGGATGCAAGCGCGATGGTCACATCGAATGGTGATTCGCTGAAATTGGATGACGGCAAGGCAGCGGTAACGGTGGATTACGCTTGTTTGCGATGCCACAACGGTCTGGGAAGTGCACCGAATTTCAATCTGGCGGCGGCGGCTTTGATCGGCACGGACATCCACAAGCGTGACGAAGAGATCGGCGGACCTGATTGACAATTGGTCGCGGCGACAGCCAAATGCGAATGAAGCGCACCATCATTTATGTTTCGATCGCTGCCATCGCCTGCTTGGCGCTGATAAGGTTTGCGTACGCGCAATCACCACTTAAGCCCGGGGCCAGCCATGCAGAAAAAACAGTCCGGTCTTTGCCTGATGATTCCTCGCGAGATAGTGCAACCAACGCTGCAATCGCTCCCCCCGCGAAAGAACCACGCCGCCATTCCATCTTCAGCCTGAGTGTCAGCGAGCTGTACCTGCAATTGGACGTGGAATACGAACAACGCAGAGTGCATGCTTTTCGTAAGCCAGATGAACTGGTGCAGGAAAATCGCGATCTACAGATCGAGGAAACCCTCGGCACGCGATTTGACGGCTTTATCTACGACCCGGTACTTTTCAGCTATGCGGGCGAAATCGAACTGGGTTTGTCGCAATCACAGTATTGGGAGGAATACGGTTCGCGATCCGATTCGGAATGGTCTACCGGCTCGCTGATGAATTTCGACTTGTCGTTCGATGTGTTGCGTGATAAACCGGTTTCTCTATACGGATATGCCCGAAACCTCGACCGCCATGTGTCGCGTCGCTTTTTGCCTTCCCTAGAGGAAGATGAAACAGAATTCGGTCTCAGTGCCGTGTATCGCAACGATCGCCTTAGTACTGAATTCGGTTTCGCGTATCGTGACGTAGACCGCGAGGGAAATCGCGATGCACTGGACGACGAATCATTCCGCATGGCAAGGTTTTTTGCCAACGCGGAATGGCGTATCGGCAAACGGCAGATTCTGCGATTTGCGTACGACCACGAAGACGAACACACGAGTTACCAGGGCAGCGATTTTACTTTCGATACGCAGCGCGACCGATTTCGGCTGGAACACGAACTTATGTTTGGCGACAAGGATCGCCATCGCCTTATGACGTTTTTGCGTTACGACGATGAGCGTGGAGATTTTGCACGCGATGAATTGGAATTGGCCAGTCGCTTGTCTTTAAAACATTCCGAAGTTTTCCGTACGTCCTACCGTTACAGCTTCTATCGCTATACACAGGATTCGATCGAGGTTGCCCAACATAAAGGCGATATCGAAGCGACCTACCGCCCCATCGACAATCTCTCCATCACTGGCAACGCTTACATACTCCGCGAAGAGATTGACGCAGATGTGGATACGGACGAGTACGGCGGCGGCCTGGACGTCTCCTATTCCACGAAAACGGGAGCGGGCGAACTTTTCGCCAATGCCGCGTTGGCCTACGACCGGCGCCATTCGACGGGCACCGACGGTCGCTTGATTGTCCGGAACGAGGCACACACGATGTCCAGCGTCCGCATCAATACGTTGCGGCAATTTCCGGTAGACCTTGGCAGCGTGCTCGCGCACAACGTGACGCGTAGCCGGTATTATGTAAACGGCGTAGACTACTTGCTATCGTACACGCGCGGACGAGCGTCAGTGCGCCGGTTGCCCACTGGGCGAATTGCTGAGGGAGAAGTCGTTTATTTCGACTACACGTACGGCGTATACGCAGGCAGCACGGTGGAGGATCTTCGCGCGAGCGTGTTGGTCGAGCACCGATTCGAAAACGCTATAACGCCCTACTACGCCTTCGAAAGCCGATTTCAGGATGTGGAAACGCGCAGTGTGGGACGGCCGCTTTTCCGAGACAACATGGATCGGCACCGTTTCGGTGTTCGATACGATGAAGATCGCTGGTCGCTTTCCGGCGAACTCGAGATATTTGACGACAGCATCGAACCTTACGACGCAGCCCATTTACACGGCCGCTATGCGCTGGCGCGTGATCGCCATCACACCTTGGACTTGAGTGCGGACTTGTCGCGATATTGGTTCGAAGGCGGCCTGGATGATCGGAACGTTTGGTGGTTTGATGTGGATCTGTCTGATCGATTGACCATCTCACCGACGTTTTGGATCGATACGACACTGGGGTACCGGTTTGAAGATGATTCAATAGCGGGAAACACGAATGGCGTAGATCTGGCGAGTACGCTGGGCTATTCACGTAACTACTTCAATTTGGAACTAACGGTGGAATACGATTTGCTCTATCTGCCTGATAGCCGCGAGAATGGGCTTGGTGTATTCCTGAACGTCCGACGGGATATCTCGCACATCCTTCCAAACTTTGGAGAGGATTCCTGATGGACCGATGCCTGGTAAGTGTGGTGGCGTTGTTTATCGCAGCGGGATGCGCCTCGACGCATCCTCGCCCGCTCACGCCACCCGATCAGCCCATCTTCTGGCCGGCAGCACCGGATCAAGCGCGCGTTCGATACGTCGGCGAAATTACCGGCAGTGCCGGGTTCGACATGGCTGGCGAATCGTACTCGTTCTTCGATAAATTCACTTACGGCCCCCGACCTGAATACGTCCTGTCTACGCCGCATGCGGTAGCCGTAGATGCAGCCGGTAACCTTCTGGCCGTCGCTGACACCGACGCGCGGTGTGTGCATCTGTTTGACCTGGAAGCGTTGACGTATCGACAACTCGCTTCCGTCGGGCCTGGAAACGATCCACTGCAATCTCCGGTGGGAGTTGCCTGGGTTAAAGACGCGCTTTGGATTTGCGACTCGAAACTCCCCGGCGTAGTGATTTGGAAACAAGGCCTGCGAACATGGCGGTTGGGCGATGGGTTGTTTCACCGGCCAACGAGTGTCGCTTATCATGCAGGGTCCGATCTTTGTTTTGTCGTTGATGGCGCGCTTAGCGTCGTGTTCGCGTTCGAACGAGATGGCAAACCGGTCGGGCAGTTCGGCGGTGAAGGCTCGGACGAGGGCTATTTTAACCATCCAACTCATCTTGCCATTTCCGAAGACGGTCTGATTGCGGTATCGGACAGCTTGAATTTTCGCGTCCAAGTTCTTGCACCCGATGGTACGCCGCTGTCCGTATTCGGGGAAAAAGGCGATGCAGCGGGCGATTTTTCACTACCCAAAGGGATTGCGTTCGATAGCGCAGGTCATATTTGGGTTGTCGACGCACAGTTCGAAAACGTGCAGGCGTTTACCGTTGAGGGCGAACTGTTACTGGCAATCGGCGAGGAAGGCCAAGAGCCGGGCGAATTTTGGGTGCCTAACGGCCTGTGCATTGATCGTCAAAATCGCATGTGGATCGCCGACACCTACAACCGTCGGGTTCAAGTGTTCGAGTTACTGCCATGACGCATGAACATCGACAAATCATCATTGCCAAATCTCGCTTTCGTGCCGCTTTAGCGGTACTGATGCTGGTCTTATTTTCATCACGCATCGCACAAGGGCAGGAGAGCGTGGTCGGCTCTCCGCACGATTTAAGCGCCGCCAGCGGTCCGGGCCGTATTCACGCCTTGGATGAGGAACGCGTATGCATTTTCTGCCATACGCCGCACAACGCGGCAGGTCAAAAGCCACTGTGGAATCGGCACATGCCGCGTACGCATTACCGAATCTACGACAGTTCAACAACGGACGCGCGAATCGATCAGCCGGCCGGCCCATCCAAACTCTGTTTGAGTTGCCACGACGGTTCACTCGCGCTTGGTTTGCTCGCGAGCACCCCCATCAGTGCCCCTATCGAAATGACACACCGCCGCATCCCGCCGGGTGACAGCGACTTGACGCATGACCTGTCCGACGATCACCCGATTGGTTTCCGATTCGATCGAGCACTTTGGCGTCGCGATGGCCAACTCCGCAATCCCGATGCCGTTACGCGCGAGTTGCCGATGGGAGCGCACAACGAAGTACACTGCACCACGTGTCATGATCCGCACGACAACAGCCTCGGAAATTTCTTGCGGATAGCAGACGTTCGTTCGGCTATTTGCCTTTCCTGCCATGATATGCAGGGTTGGCGATTAAGTAGCCACGCACGCGTGCCCGCGCCAACCATCGGGCAATCCGTCGACCCGCGCGATCCGTTGCCCTATCGCTCGATGTCTGACAACGGATGCACGAGTTGCCACAAAGTCCATTCCGCGTCTGGCCGCGAACGCTTGTTGCGTTTCACTCGTGAAGAAGACAATTGCCTCGCGTGCCACGACGGCGGGGTCGCTAAAACGAACATTGAAAGCGAGTTGCGCAAACGCAGCGGTCATGATGTACGGCGTTATTTCCGTCGCCACGACCCTGAAGAAAACCCGCGAA
>JANQHN010000353.1 GCA_028282665.1 Phycisphaerae bacterium
TCCGAGAAACTCGCATCTCCTTCATTGAGCATCAATACGAGTTCATTCGTCTCGCGGTCAAAGAACACCACATCCGCCAAACCGTCGCAACTGAAGTCCGCAGCCAGGATAGGGCTCTCCCACATGCCGACACCTACGGTACCGGATGGAACCAGGTTGCCCTGTCCATCGTTGAGCAATAGGGTGCCCTGATCGCCGGCTACCACTAAATCAACGCCTTCGTTCCCGTCAAACTCGCCTGCCGCCATCATTTCGATTACCACGGCATCAAGTGCTGTTTGATCTGGGGCATCAAAAGTACCGCCACCTTCATTGTTAAGGATCGAAACACTAATTGAGAAAGTGTTTGATATTGCTATATCCAAGTCGCCATCACCGTCATAGTCCGCTAGAATCATGCTTTCAGGAATTTCCGTTAGATAATCCTCGATAGGCCCATTTCCGACTCGGTATACTTCGGCAGGTGAAAAAACAAATTCACCTTCGTTGAATAGTACGGAGAGGTTGTCTGCCGCTGCGTGTGCGATTACCAGATCGGGCAGACTATCCCCATTGAGGTCTCTCGCACTCATCGCAGATGATGAATTGGCAGGCTCCAGACTCTGCAGTATCGGATCCGCGAACTCGCCTCCCCCAAGGTTTTGCAGGACAGCGAGTTCGATAAAGGTCTCAGCGACACCAGCCACAACTATGTCCGTTATACCGTTACTATCCAGGTCAGTAGCACATACCGGACCGAGCGAAATCGGCATTTCGATGTCGGTGCGAGTCGGAAATGTGCCGTCGCCGGCATTGATGAGGATGGTTAGGATATTCGGTAACGGGTTGAGGTCGTCGTGATAGGAAGGGTATGTAGCAACGACGATGTCCAGCGCGCCATCTCCGTTAACATCCGCAATGGCCATTGAATTAGGAAATCCCCCCACAGCGTAGATCGACGGCGATTCAAAGGTCGGCTTCTCAACAGGAGGCTCATTATCGTTCCCATTGACATTCTGGTTCGCATTGGCGTTGGTATTGTGGTTCGAGTTGGCGTTGCCATTCGGCGGAACCACAATGTCGCAGCCTGCAAGAATAAGAGGTATGCACACAAGTATGTGCTGTAAACGATTTAACTTGTCATATGTTTTCATACGCTATCTCCACTGCTCGCTGGCGGTCCAAGCTTCAACAGCCGCCATTATTACGCTCTCCAGTTATTCTAGACAGCCGTGTGCCCAATTAGGGCGGTGTGTCGTCAGCCACACAGCATCGATAATCGACTTCTCTCCACTGCTGACGTACTCTTTTGTTTGCCGGCACATTTAGGACAGTCCGCATTTCGTGGCAATGGGCCTTGCGTGGACGAGGTGCCTTACCCATAAGGTGTCCCTTATGTGGACAGTGAGGTCCCTCATAACTGTCATTACTACCAGTGTAACCTAGAGCATGTCCGAACTCATGTGCTAATAAGGTGGGGAAGCGAAATGGATTATCCCCTGTGTAGCCGACGTCAAAAGTTGATGGTCTGTCGTCGTCTCGATGGGCTGATCCACCTCTACCAGAGCGATTATCAATTCTGGCTGAAATTGTCGCCCCCAAATAAGCTGCGGCTTCCCAATAGCAGTAATTACTTTCTTCCGTCGACATCTCATCCCTTCGCTTGACGCAGATGCCCTCCGGGTCCTCCCACCGATAGAGGGCAACTTGAACATGCACACGCCTTCTGGAAGACGGACAGCGACATGTAACTGGCTTTCCTCCCCTGACTACTCCCTTCTCTTGCCTCAATTTCCAAGCACGCTCAATAATACCGGCAGCCCTGATCGCCTCGTCTCGATCGTGCCCCCAGAATACAATAAATACGCCAATTTCGATATTGTCTCTATGTGAATGATTCCTTACAAACCAAGCCTTTTCTCCGTCCGGATCGATCATTTTCAAGGGATTGCTTCTGGCGTATTGATAAAGGTTCATGGAGTCGATGTAGAGGAGCGGATCCCTTTGCAGCCACCGTCCGTGCCTGAGGTCGTAGGTGCGGTTTCGGTTGTCCTGGAGGGTGAGCGTGATGTTCGTGTCGTCGTCGATCTGATCGGTCGTGCGGCCGGTGAACAGGTAAGGATTGCCCACCGAGCTTCGCGGCGAAGCCGTCACCCGCAGCCCGAAGGCGTTGCTCACCTGCCCCTTGTCACCCGGGCCGATGGCGCCGTTGCGATCCAGGTCATAGATCGGACCGATCGTAAACGGATCCTGACCGAACGCCAGTCCGACCGCACCCGAATCACCCGTACCCACGACGCCGTTGCCGTCGTATTCCTCGACCGGAATGATGTGCAAAACCGGCTTGCCGTAGGCGTCGTACGTGTGCCGCTCTGTGGTGTATCTCAATCTTTTAGAATTTCAATTGTGCCAATGTTGTCTCTATTGTTTCTTAAGACACGGAATTTACAGTAGGCAGCGCCAAATTGCTCAGAAATTTGATCACCACATTCAGAATTCCATAGAACTGCACCTTCATCACTTGCAAAGAGGATAATGAACGCCCACCCTGTTAGATCACGATCTTCCAGCGCATCGCTCGCCACTTCATCAAAGAGGGCATGCCGACCGTCAGAGAAGACTACAAATGCAGCGACACTCCCAGCAGGCACTGCACCCATCTCGAAGTTTTGTATTTTGCCTCGCGGTCGTTCTTCGCCATCATGTAAGACTTGGTGAGTCAAGTAAAGACCGCATTTCTTTTTACTATTCTCCGATATTTGCGGCACTATCGAAATCCTGTGGTAGTCACCATCCAGGCGACAATCCGCCACATCGATTGAGATTTTCTTGCCAACGTCTGGCACAGTTGATTCACCCGGAGGAATTTCAGCCTTAAGCGCGAGCCGTTTACGATACCGCACAATCTCATCACTTTTGTTTTGGACCGGAATACCGCCGATTTGAATTACTGCCGGCGCATCCGAAACAATGGTACATAACTGATATGTGAATGTATTCAAAGCATTTCTTCCATCTGTGCTATTCATTCTGCAACTCACTGTTGCCAACAAGAGTAGAATGAGCCCTGTCATCATCCTAGCGCGCATTGCGATTCCTCCAAACGAGAAGTGGTAGCGTAAAAATCTATCTGCATTTCCTAAATTGGCTATTCCCTGCACTCGTCATGACATCGGCCATTCTATCGGGCAATGCAAATCTAAGAGTCGAAAAATTCGGATTGGCGTAAAGCCGAAATTCATAACCAAACGCCTCTATTTTTTAGGTTCTTCACGGAATTCTGTGAAGAACCGGAAGAATTGCGTCAACCCCAGCAGCATGAAACTAGCCACACGACTAGCGTGCAAGTTCACCCAAACGCCGACGGGACGCCCAGAAACAAACACCCCGTCGACGCCATTAAACAGGCAACCGGTAGCCATCACAGGGTAGGCCGAGGAACGAGACCGGCCGCCACTTCTGATTCCAACCGTGCCTTGCTTTGGTTACAATCCGAATGAACGAGCGGCGGCGCGATTGCATCATTTCATACATTGCCGCCTCGGGAGTCCGTGCGCATGCAGAGCAAGCCCATCTTCGTAGGCCGAACGGAAGAGCTGGACGAACTCATCCGGTGGATCGAACACGAACCCGCTTCCCAAAACTCGGGAAGAACGGGCATCCTTGTTGGACCGGCGGGTATGGGGAAGTCCGTGATCATCGAAGCGCTGGAGCGACGCTGCATCGAGCGAATGGGAATCAATGAGGACGAGGGCAAGTGGTACGTTCACCTCTACACACCGCTCAACCTCGGCAAAGTGGACACCCTCTTCGAACGACTTCTTCAGGACACGCACAAGGTCGTCAAGGAACTGCCAACGAGAACGGGGCCAAATTATCGAGAACTCCTGTCGGCACTGCTCAAGCTGATTCCCAAAGTAGGTAACCTGATAGATAAATTGATCGGCCAGCAGACACGGAAGCCCTGGGAACGATACCTCGAGTATTTGCAGGCCGCATCAGCGGTCCTGAAAAAGAGAAACGCCCGGTTCGTGCTGCTTATCGATCCCAAGTATGAAATGAAGGAGGGCAGCGCGGATGAGTGGCTGGCAATAGCGAGTGACGTGCCTGCTTGCGTAAGAGTCCTCATCGCCCAGCGACCAAGTGACGTCATGGCGGTCGATCCCAGATCCATCCAGCAATTCTGTGTATTCCCCCAGCAGGATAGACATGACCGTCAGATCGAGAAGCTTCCCGAGAAAGATGTGGAGGATTGGCTGAATGCGGAAATGCTAAGCGGAGGGCGGTTGACCAAACTCGCCGAGAAATGGAGCACCGATACCAAACGTGACTTCGCCCAGCGGGTCAATGCCCGATATGACGGTCATCCGTTCTCGATCAATGTAGTCGTCGAATTGCTCCGAACCGAAAAAACGACAGATCCGCTGCCCTTAATCGAGCGCTGGCCACCAGAAGTTGAGGGTCTTTTGGAAGAACTTTTTAAATCCCTAGCACCGAATACGAAACGAATCCGCGCGGGTTTGATGTTGCAGGTCTTCGGTGTGCCCACGCCGCGGGAAGCGTGGCGTGAGGCGGTGGGGCTGAGCGGGGAAGGGATGAGCGCGATGCTGAGCGATCCGAAATTCAACCACTTCTTCCCTTCGATTAAGCGGGGCGAGGTGGACACGGATGCGAAATCAGAGCGATACGCGCCGTTTCACGCGCTTTGGGCAGAGAGGCTGGAAAAGGAGCTGGAAAAGGACGACGCATACTGCAAGGAACTTGCGGAGGCGGCATGGAAGGTCATCAAGCCGCTGGTTGCCAAGGAGCGATTGGGAAAAGAACGGCCTGACGAGTTCGAATTGGAGGCGGCGATTGCCGTGGCCCGGCGGTTCGGCGATCCGGCGCGTTTACATGAGGCCTTGAATTTGACGTTTTGGGCGAAACTGCGCGTAGGTCTGCTGGCATCCGCCGAATCGGATCTGCTTGACGCCATCGAGCGAAATACGGAACGGGACGAAACCGTTAACGCAGCTTGTTACGGCAACCTGGGGGTCGTCTACCACATACGAGGCGACTTGGATCGGGCGGAGGAAATGCACCGCAAATCCCTCGAAATCGACGAACGACTCGGAAGACTCGAAGGCATGGCCAGCGATTACGGCAACCTGGGGAACGTCTACTACACGCGAGGCGACTTGGATCGGGCGGAGGAGATGTACCGCAAAACCCTCGAAATCGACAAGCGACTCGGAAGACTCGAAAGCATAACTAAAGTTTACGGCAATCTGGGGAACGTCTACTACACGCGAGGCGACTTGAATCGAGCGGAGGAGATGTACCGCAAAGCCCTCGAAATCGACGAGCGACTCGGAAGACTCGAAGGCATGGCCAACGATTACGACGGTCTGGGGAACGTCTACTGCACGCGAGGCGACTTGGATCGGGCGGAGGAGATGCACCGCAAATCCCTCGAAATCGAGGAGCGACTTGGAAGACTCGAGGGCATGGCCAGCCAATACGGCAGTCTGGGGAACGTCTACTACACACGAAGCGACCTGGATCGGGCGGAGGAGATGTACCGCAAAGCCCTCGAAATCGACAAACGACTCGGAAAACTCGAAGGCATGGCCAGCGATTACGGCAACCTGGGGAACGTCTACTACACGCGAGGCGACTTGGATCGGGCGGAGGAGATGTACCGCAAATCCCTCGAAATCAACGAGCGACTCGGAAGACTCGAAGGCATGGCCAACCAATACGGCAACCTGGGGATCGTCTATCGCACGCGAGGCGACTTGGATCGGGCGGAGGAGATGTACCGCAAAGCCCTCGAAATCGACGAGCAACTCGGAAGACTCGGGGGCATGGCCAGCGATTACGGCGGCCTGGGGAATGTCTACCGCACGCGAGGTGACTTGAATCGGGCGAAGGAGATGCACCGAAAGTCTCTCGAAATCAATGAACGAATCGGAAGACTCGAAGGCATGGCTAGCGATTACGGCAGCTTGGGGTTACTGGAACAAGCTCGCGGCCATCCGGATGCGGCGAGAGATCATTGGGAAGAGAGCATGGCTCTGTATCAAAAGCTCGGCGCATCGCACATGGTCGAGAGGGTGAAAGGTTGGCTCGATGAACTCGATAATACCTAAATCTTCACCAGCCCCATCATCTTCCCCACGATGGTGATCATTTCGCCGATCGATTTGCCCGGTGCCCTGGTGCCGGTGTGGGTGAGGATCATGAGTGTCGTGTCGTCGTCCGCCGGTTGTCCGCCGCGGTAATCCGTTAGCCTCTTCAACAATTCTCGACAAAACGTCGGCGGATCGGACGGCTCCAGGTCGTACACCATCTCAACAAGGCCTTCATTTCCCAGCAGCGTACCCGACTCGTCCCGCGATTCCGGAAGCGAGTCCGTGTACATCAGTAAGACGTCGCCCGGCGAAAGCTTGATCGCGAATTGGTAGTAGTCCGTCGGGTGAATCACGCCCAGCGGCAGGTTGGCGACGTTCTCCGCTCGTTCCGGCGTCTCGTGGTGCAGATAAATCCATTCGCCCGTCGCTTCCCGCCGCAGCAAAGGCCTGGGGTGCCCCGCGTTGCACACGAGCAGATGATCCGTCGGCGCCCAATACGTCGTCAACAGCGCCGTCGCGAACCGACCGTCATTCGCGAGAACGGAAAACGCCCGGTTGAGCCGGCGGATGAACTTGGTTTGGTCCAACCGGTTGATGTTGCGGCGCATCAAGTCGCGCAGGCCACTCGCGAGATCATTCGCACCTTCGCCGTGGCCGGCTACATCCGCCAGCGCGAACCGCGCGATGTTCCCGCCACCGCACGTTGACACGTAGTGAATATCTCCGCCGGTGCGGTTGTCGGCGAGAGGCCGGCTGTAGACGTAGGCGGTCATACCCGGAACGACCACGCCGTCGTCGATCGCCCGATTCCCGCCCCAAATCTCCATGCACTTGAGGTGCTGATGCTCCTGCTCGACCCGTCGCGTCTGCTGAATCATCCACTCGCCCCCGTCTGTTGATGCACGCCCCCCGCCCGGTTCACGGACCGGGTGACGCACTAAGGAAGCTCCGCCACCTATTGAATTATCAAAGCCCACTCAAGACGGGTCAATCCAAAGGTAAAGCTGTGACACGGACGGGATAATCGCGGGGACTCCGGGCCGTCGAACGGAACTTTTCGTGACGTCTATGGGACAACGAAGCCGGAATGGAGACCGATCGTTGACACGCGGACCTGCATTCGTCCGGTCAGTCTTGCCCGAGCGAGAATTCGCCGATCACCTGATGCAGCGTGGTCGCCAGCGTGCTGAGTTGCTGGCCGGACGCTTGCGTTTGCTGGGCGTTATGCACCGTCTGGCGAGTGTTTTCATCGACACGGGCGATGTTTTCCGTGATCTCTCTTGTTGCGGATGCTGTCTCGGTCACGTTTGTATGAACCGCCTCCGCCGCCGCCGCGGTCTGCGATACGCTTTGGCCGATCTCGCGCGTGGTCGAGTTCTGTTCTTCAACAGCGGCGGCAATCGTGCGAGATACCTCCTTGACTTTTGCAATGACATCGCTCACCCGGCCGATCGATTGAACGGCATGTTGGGTGGAATCTTGTATGCCCTGGATACGTCGCCGAATGTCTTCAGTGGCGTCGGCTGTCTGCTTGGCAAGATCCTTGACTTCTCCCGCAACCACTGCAAATCCCTTGCCGGCCTCGCCCGCCCGCGCAGCCTCGATCGTCGCGTTGAGCGCGAGAAGGTTCGTTTGCTCGGCGATGTCCTGAATCGTTTCGATGACCTTGCCAATCTCGCGCGCAGACTCGCCAAGGCTCCCGATGTCGTTATTGCTCTGCTGGGCAAGGGCCGCAGCCTCTTCGGCTACGCTGGCCGCCTGATCGGCATTTTGCGCAACGTCGCTAATGCTGGAAGTGAGTTCCTCTACCGCAGCGGCTACGTTTTGCACGTTGGACGACATCTGCTCGCTCGACGAAGAGATGGTCCTCATGTTCGCGGCCATCTCTTCCGCAGCCGCCGTCACCGACGTGGATTGCTCGCTCGTCGCCTCCGCATCACCCGTCAATTGTGAGGCCGTGCCTAAAAGTTGTGTCGCCGCGTTTGCCACCTGCGTCGCGTCCCCGGAGATATTTCTCACAATCTTCTTGAGATTCACGCACATTTCGTTCAATGCATTTGCAAGCTGCCCGACCTCGTCCGAGGTTGTCACCGGACAATTCTGCGTCAGATCGCCCGCTGCTACCGCGTTTGCAAGCCTGAGCGCATTGCCCAACGGTTTGCTCACACGGCTACGCAGGTATCCCACGATCACGAGAAAAACAACAAACGACACGGCTCCTGCGACGTACTGTATGCGTTTGAGCTGCGTAACCCGCATGTCCGAATCCGCTTGAAACATCCCGACGGCTTGGTTCATCGTCACCAGACATGCGAGATTCAGCTCACTGATTCGAGTCCGCATTTGAGCTGTTTTGTCGGAATCGACCGGTGCAGATTGTGCGACCTGGACGACTTCCTGGAGAGAATGCCATTTTTGCGACACTTCTTTCAGCTTATCGAAAATAGCTGGATTGGATGCAGGAGGAATGGTCACCGGTTTTTGCATTTTGAGATCCGCGTAGGTCTCACCGCCATTCATCAGTGCAATGAGGGTTTTGTCAAACAACGTATCCGTGTCTGTAGACGGTAGATGCTCGATGGACGTTTGCGTCGGTGCTGATAACTCTTGAAAAACCTCCTTGGCAAATTTCTGCGTGAGCATCCGTTGCCGGCCGGCCAGGTTCAGAACCAATGCATCGGCCTTTTGGGCACTGGTTACCCAGAGTGTGCTAGCGATGATCCCAAAGACGGCAATCAACAGGATTCCCACAAGAAGCGAGAGGCGCATTTGAAACGACATGGCGGTGATTTTCATAGCAACTTTTCCGGGAATCACAGAATAACCAGAACACTCGCGATTAGCCCAATGCCGACCAACCGCCACATTCGAAGCGTTCCTCATCTTCGGACAGGCAAACAGCGCTTGAATGAAATCGACCGAATGCGAAAGTGGATTGCTTTCTTAGTGAGAAAAACAATCGGAATTCAGGCAAATTATCACTTCAACGGCTAAGGCAGCCTCGAAGGTAGTGACCATACGCAAAAACGCCCCATCCTCGCCTTGTGATCGGAATTGTGTAGTGCCAGCAAAAGAGGACTAAATTTCACGATTATCCACAGCCCGATAACCATCCGATGATCCAAAATACTTTTCTATGAAGATTGTGATCCTGCTGTTCTCGGTGATCGCACCGGTTTAAGCAAGCGTCTTAGCTGCGTGCGGTCTTGTTGAAGTAGTAATGACATAGCCTCGTAATCGGTGGATAGTAGCAGTGGGATCTTTCGAATGCTAAAACACCGCCCAAACTCGTCGCAACAAGATCACCGACAACGCTCGACCTCTTTCAAGGAATTGAAAGCGCTTGCTAAAGAAAACCCGTGTTCCGATCCCGAGGCAAATTTTCAGCATGCATTCGCTTGGCACGTTCATAAACGGCACCTGCAGCACAAAGTCCAATTAAAGTAAAGCCTCCCCATGCTTTGCGATAAGCGGTATGTCTAAATCTGATCGGAATCCGTAAGCAAGATATACGCATCGAGTTGAAGTACAAAATACGGCGACTTCATGTGAACGTCGGCAACGATGCGTTTTTATTGAATCGAAGCACTCAATGCATTGCGCGATATGACTTCTGCAAAGGCATTGGTCGCAAGGATTGCGTTAGGGTAGTTTCTAAAATGCATTGACATGGATTCCATCGTTTCGTACCTTATTGCCGTTGCATCAAGAGCCTCGGGGAAAATTCCCGGGCAGCAACCGAGCGGTCATCCTCTGACTGCCACGGTGCTGAGACCAGCCCACCAAGTGGTGGAACCGATGCGGGCGGAACCGCAATTGCGGGATTCGTCAAAAGCTAACAGTGGTGTTCGCTGTTCCCCGCGTCCATTCTGGAGTTCTTGATGCCGTGAAGGAGATCACGGCATGGGACGGTACGATTTTACCCAAAACATCGAAACGGTTTGCGCGCGCGCCGGCCAGGGCGAGCGTGACGGTGATCCGCTGGTCAACGCGATCGTGCAATCCACTACTTTTTGCCGAGAAGGCTTATCGACCACACCGCAACACGCTTATTCGCGCGTGTCCAACCCGACCGTAAACGCACTGGAACGTGAATTGGGCTTGCTCGAAGACGCTCCCCCGGCGGTGGCTTTTTCCACAGGCCTCGCTGCGGAATCAGTGCTCTTTCAGACACTGTTGCGCGAGGGTGACCACGTCATTTGCAGCCGCGCAGTCTATGGTGGCACCACGCGGTTGTTGCAACAAGTGCTTTCCGGATTAGGCATAGAAACGAGCTTCATCGACACGACCGACACGCGGGTTGTGGCGAATGCACTTCGCGCAAAAACACGCCTGTTGTTCGTCGAAACACCCGCCAACCCCACGCTGGACGTCTCCGACATAGAGGCGCTCGCGCGAATCGCCCGACAGGCGGAAATCGTTTTCGCAGTGGACAATACTTTTCTGACTCCCGCACTACAAAAGCCTTTGGAACTCGGGGCGCACGTATCGATCTATTCCACGACCAAGCTGATCGAAGGACACTCCATCGCGTTGGGGGGAGCGATTCTCAGTCACGATGATGAATTGCTAGAGCGTCTGCGATTCGTTCGCAAGTGTACCGGCAGCATTCAAACACCATTCAATGCCTGGCTCACACTCCAAGGGTTCAAGACCCTGCCACTTAGGATACGTGCACAGTCACGGACAGCGGAACAAGTAGCCGAATGGCTCGCGAAGCATGCTCGTGTCGTTCGTGTCCGTTACCCGTCGCTTGCAAAGGATGGACAGGCGAAGGTCGCCGCGCGGCAGCACCTTGACTACCACGGCACGGTCATCGCCTTTGAACTCAAGGGCGGTGCTGCAGCAGCCCGTCAGGTCATCGAAAACGTACGGCTGTTTCACTTTGTCGAACACGTCGGATCGGTGGATAGCCTGATCACTCATCCCGCATCAATGACACACGCAGATGTTCCGCCGGAAGAACGCGCGCGCGTGGGCGTCACGGATGGGCTTATCCGCTTATCGATCGGGCTCGAACACGTTAACGACATCCTCGCAGACCTGGATCAGGCAATCGATTATCAATTTTCGTCGAAGGCGCGTAACGCGCGGGAGGTGGACGCATGTGCACCGACCGATTGATCGTTTTGAAGTTTGGCGGATCGGTGCTGCAGGACGAATCCACTCTGCCGCTTGCCGTCAGTGAAATCTATCGCTGGCATCGTCAAGGTTATTCCGTTCTTGCCGTTCTGTCCGCACTCGCGGGACGTACGGATGAACTCCTCCGCGAGGGGCAGCAAATCTGCGCCGACGCAGCCCCTGAATCGATTGCCGCATTGGCTGCGATTGGCGAATTGCAAAGCGCCGCCAAACTTGGCCTGCAATTGGATCGCGCCGGTCTGCCCGCGTGCGTACTCACGCCCCAAGCAATCCGTCTCCTGGCCATGGGGCACCCGCTCGATGCAACACCCCATTCTTTCGACATCGATCGAACACGCCGCGCTCTGTCAAAACACGATGTGGTTGTTGTGCCCGGATACGTGGCGGAGAGCATCGAAGGTCGAACGGTATTGCTAGGCCGCGGCGGATCGGACCTGACCGCTTTGTTCCTCGCGTATTCGTTGCGAGCCCGCGAATGCCGCCTCATTAAAGATGTGGACGGGCTTTACGATCAAGACCCCGCCAAGCCCGGCGCGAAACCACGTCGGTATGTCAAAGCAACTTGGGAGGACGCCCTGGCCACCGACGGAACTATCGTGCAGCCTAAAGCGGTGGAGTTTGCCCGCACGCACGAATTCGAGTTTTGCCTCGGCCGATTCAATGGAAATTGCCCAACACACATCGGCGCCAAACCCACGTCCTTCGGCATGCCGGAAACGCCGCGACGGCTTCGCGTCGCGCTGCTGGGCTTTGGAACGGTTGGTGGTGGAGTCTACGAGTTGCTTTTACGCATGCCGGATCTGTTCGAAGTAAGCCACATCGCAGTGCGGGATCCGTTCAAACGGCGCGAGCCGCTTGTACCGCAACATCTGGTTACCACGGACGCGGCGAATGCGGCGGTTGGCGGTGTAGACATCGTCGTGGAAACGATGGGCGGATTGCAACCGGCATTATCGGCTGTGCAAGCGGCAATTAACGCCGGAACCCATGTGGTGACGGCGAACAAGGCGTTAATCGCGAGAATGGGACCATCCTTGCGGGAGCGGGCACGGCTAGCCGACCGGGCACTGCGATACTCCGCAGCCGTGGGCGGCAACATGCCCTTGCTCGAACGGCTCACCTCCGATGAACACGGAACCGTGCGAAGCATTCGAACCGTTATCAACGGTTCCACCAACTATATTCTCGAACGGGTGATCGCGGGCGACACGTTCGAACACGCGGTTGCGAAAGCGCAGGAACTCGGCTTTGCGGAGAAAGACCCATCGCGCGATCTTTCAGGACTTGATGCAGCGGATAAGTTGAGCATCATCGCTCAACAACTAGGCTACAATTCAATTCAGCCGGAGGCGATCCCTCGTGACTCACTAACGGAGGAATCCGTACGTGCCGCATTGGGCAACGCACCCAGCGGGCACCGCGTTCGCCATGTCGCCTCGTTTGATCTTGCTGGGGATGTACCTCATACCAGCGTCAGGACTGCGGCATTGTCCTCGGATGACGCACTGTTTGATGTTCCCGGTGAAAGGAACGCCGCCGCCGAGGAATACGTGGATGGCCATCAGGAAGTCATTCGAGGCCGTGGTGCCGGTCGCTGGCCAACGGCGGAGGCCGTCGTCGCCGACCTGCTTGACATAGCGCTTATGGAGCGCAATGCGGGCGTTCATCTTGCTTCCACCCCGGCCGGTCGCTCGGCGGGAGAAAATTCGGATGCCGCGTGAACAAACACGTCTATGGCAGTTCCAATCCAAACGTAGCGTTCAATGTCGATTTTCCGGCAGTACAAAACACGGTGTCGGACACTACGCCTGGCTAGAGCTTGCTCTAGTAGACAACTTGACGCGCTTTCCGGCGGTTGCTCCGTAACAACCACCGGTCAGCGCACGGTTCCAATGACATCTTCGTCGAACAAGGCTCGACGTCGCCGGTCGCTGCGCAGAGCCCTTCGCCCTGCGTGCGACAACGAACGATCATCTTCAGCGCCGCTAAAGTAAGTATCGTCTCGGGTCGCGACGCCTCTTTTGTTTATACAAGCATAGAAAACGTCGCCCTCCTTTCTCGGTGATGATTCTCATAGCGCGCACCGATTGCGCCGAAACCTATTCGGTTTCTTTTCCGAGTTTCTTACATACCCATACAAGACAGACTACGGGGGGAGGATTCGAACCTCCATCAACCCGCTTAACAGGCGGGCGCTCTGCCTGTTGAGCTACCCCGCATCCCAATTTGCCCACGAAAAAGCCCCGGTCAATCGCGTGATTGACCGGGGCGTGTGAGCTTTTTTCACTTGCGTGCAGCTACGTATGAGCCCCGGCCAACCCGTACGGGTTGTTCGTAAATACCGAGTTGCTCACATTGCTCGTATGTATTTTCATGACAATTTATATATACCCCACGGATGTACGTCGGTCAAGGAATATACACATTTTGTGTGTATCGATCGTGTCAACAAATGTGAATCATAGTGTGCGTGCACTACGGTGCGCCGTCGCGAAATGAAAAATCCACCACGATCGGGAAATGATCCGAGCCAAGGTTCGGCCCAATGAAGCGATTGTGAACCACGATTTCGTCCGAAACGAGAACATGATCGATGGGAATACGCAAGAAACTCGTCCGCGCGTTCCACGTTGACTGCACACCAAATCCAATCCGTGTGTCCT
>JANQHN010000431.1 GCA_028282665.1 Phycisphaerae bacterium
TTCATAGGCTGTCTGCCTGCCTATTTGGGCCATGATCATGATCGTGACCTTTGGCAGGTTCGATTTTTTCAATTCGACTCTAACCGGTATGCAAGTGCAACTAGAGCAAGCTCTAGCCAGATGTAGTGTTCGATACCGTGTTTGGTACTGCCGGAAAGTCGGCATTCAACGCTACGTTTGGATTGAAACGGCTATAGTAAGTGATCCAACAGCTTGACCTCGTTTGACGATACTTTGTGCCGGTCAACGCTTGAAAAACGCTTACTCATATCGCGTAACGAAGTGCGCACGGCTTCTATACCGGTACGTTGGCCAAAGACCCGGTCGATGCGGTCAAAGAAGTGGGGGGATTCTAGCCTTTGCCGACCATGCACGTTGGTTTAGAGATTCCGATTTTTTGGAAATGCATTTGGACTGGCTGAACTCGAAGGCTACGCCTGATCGTCTGCTAAGCGAATCACACACGAAGTGTGTTTGGTCGTTTGCCGCACGAAGACTTGGAACGGTTTCCATCCAGGTGTAGCGTTCAAAGTCGACTTTCCATTAACGAAAATCAGGATGTTGGACGCTGCACCTGGCTTGAGCTTGCTCTAGAGGTGCAGCAAATAGGAAAAGACGGATACCGCTAAAGTCATTGGACGTTTAGGCTGGGTGAGTGTGGCTGTAATTCCCGCAAAAAAGATGAGCCGTATGCCCAATCCGAGGCAGGGTAGATAAATCAAGAATGAATTTTATACGGAATCGGACAAACGCTCCAATAAAGGGACGAGTTCACGCAATTTGGAGCTTGGGGATTTTGCTGACAATTGGTTAAGATAGCAAGCAGTCGTCCCATAAGAGCATCGAACTGGGGGATACTGTGTCGATGGGTTTTTGGGATCTTGTCTTCGAGTAAGGGGATACCAAGCCTGACATATACCTGGTCGATATTTGAGACACAAATGCGCTCGATAGTGCAATTTTACAGTGCGATTAAACTATCTGCGTGTTCATTACGGTCAATGGCTGTGGCTCTGAAATTTACTTCAGAGTGACGGATACGGTCTATTCGGATTTTCTGGACGGCGGTTGGAGCAGATTCAACTGCTGGTACACGCACAAATGATGGGAGTAGATGATGAAGATGAGAATCGGAAATCACCGCCACGTTACGCTGATTGCGGCATTAGTTGCAGCCTGCATTTTGGTAGCGTGGGCGTCGCCTGCTGGAGCGCAGATCCACTGGAAGACCGGTATCGAGCCGTCGGCCAACATGACCCCGGGTGAGGCGGCGGACCGGATTGCCGGCATCGCCTACGAGAATGAGCGACAACACATTGTCGTTCAATTTAGCGAGCCCGTGACGCCGGACCAGCAACAACAGCTTGCCGAAAACGGCGTGCGACTCGTCGGTTACCTGGGAAACAACGCGTTTTTCGCATTGGTAACGAAAGAAGGTATGACGCGTAGTGGCCTCGCTAGTATTCAGACGTTTACCGACGCTAAGCCTATCAAGACGGAATGGAAGCTCCATCCGATGATCTTTGACGACGAGATTCCCGATTACACGGTCGTCGACAACAAAAAAGATACAAATCCGACCGTAGCCAACTACGTGATCTTCCATCGCGATGTAAAGCTTGAGGAAGAGGGTGTAGAGTTGCTGCACAGATATGGTGCGAACATTCGTTCGCTTGTGTACTCGATCAACGCCGCTGTCGTCGAGTTGGAGAAGGATGAAGTTCGTCGTCTTGCCGCAGAGGACATCGTTCAGTGGATCGAGCCTCCCATTCCGCAGTTGACCGACTTGAACAACAGCAACCGCGAAATCACCGGCGCGAATGAAGCGCAGGCTGCGCCTTACGGCCTGTCGGGGGCCGGCATTTCGGTTCTCGTCTTTGACGGTGGCGTGGGCCTGTCTTCGCACTCCGATTTTGGCGGTCGCCATACGACGCGTGACGACGATGGCCTGTCGGACCACGCGACCCACGTCGCGGGTACGATTGGCGGAGATGGTGCTCAGTCGGGTGGTACCTATGCCGGTATGGCTCCTGCAGTCATTTTGGAGTCGTACGGGGCGCAGTGGCCTGGCGGGTTTGGCGAGGGTGGCTTGTACACCGATCCCGGCGATATTGAAGCGGACTTCCACGAAGCCATTACGCAGTACGGCGTGGATATTTCAAACGCGTCAATCGGCACCAATACCGCCCCCAACGGCTTCCCCTGTGAATGGGAAGGCAATTACGGCGCGACCGGTCAACTGATCGACACAATTGCTCGCGGCGATGGCAGTAATCCGCTGTTCACTACGCCATTCCGTCTGGTTTGGGCGAATGGTAACGAGCGTCAGACGTCCCGTTGCGGCAGCACCTACGTTTCCACCGCTCCACCGGCCTGTGCGAAGAATCACATCACAGTCGGCGCTTTGAATTCGAACGACGACTCGGTGACTTCGTTCACCAGTTGGGGACCGACCGACGACGGTCGAATCAAGCCGGATATCTCCGGCCCCGGCTGCCAGAGCAATGATGACAACGACGTCACGTCCTGCAGCAGTTCGGGCGGTTATACGGGCAAGTGTGGTACTTCGATGTCCGCCCCGACAGTTTGCGGACTCAGCGCGTTACTGCTGGAAGACTATCGCGCTCACTACCCGGAACTGGATGATCCACGAGCTTCCACGCTCAAGGCGATCTTTGCCCACACCGCTCAGGATGTGGAGAATGTCGGTCCGGACTACAAGACCGGTTATGGTTCGGTCCGCATCATCCCTGCGATTGATCTTGTTCGTGCGGGCAATTTCCTCGAAGACGTGGTCAATCACGGCGATGTGTACGAGGTGCTTGTGCTCGCGAGTGCGGGGGCGGACAAAATCCAAGTAACGTTGGCGTGGGATGACGTACCGGGTATCGCGAACAGCGATCCCGTGCTTGTCAATGATCTCGACCTCGAAGTCTACGATACTGACAACACACTGCGTTTCCCGTGGACGCTCGATCCTGCAAACCCCGAGCTTCCTGCGGTCCAAACGGCCGTCGATCGTAAGAACAACATTGAACAAGTGACGATCTTCGATCCGACGCCCGGCGTGTATCGCATTCGCGTTGTGGGCTTCAATATTCCTGAGGGGCCGCAACCCTTCTCGCTGACTGCTACTCCACAACTTATCGCTTGTTCCAGTGCGGGTTTGGCTTCGCTCGACAAGGCGAAGTATCCTTGTGGTGATGTGGCGCAGCTGCGCGTTGTCGACTGCGATCTGAACACGGATGATAACCTTGTCGAAACAGTGTCCGTGACCATCACTTCCAACACCGAGCCGGCTGGCGAGATCGTGTTGCTTACGGAGACTGATCCTGCGACGGCGACGTTCGTCAACTCGATCGATCTCTCGTTGACCGATGCTCCCGGCGTGTTGCAGATTTCAGCCGGTGACACAGTCACTATGACTTACATTGATGCGGATGACGGTGAGGGTGGCATCAACGTCACGGTCACCGATACGGCGGAGATCGACTGCACCTCGCCGGTCATCTCGGATGTATCTGCGGTCGATATTGGCCCGTTCGAGGCGAAGATTCACTTTTTCACCAACGAATTGGCGGCGGGCACGGTTCACTATGGTACGAATTGCGGCAATCTGGACAGTTCGGTTGACGCCGGCTACCAGACCGAGCATTTCTTGCCGATCGACGGGTTAGACGAAAATACGCAGTACTTCTATTCGTTAGAGGCTGTCGATGAGGCGGGCAATCTTGCCACGGACGACAACGGCGGTGCTTGCTATACCTTTGTGACGACCGACATTCCGTTATATTTCACGGAGGAATTTGTAAACGACGACAACGATTTAGCGGGACAAGTGTTGTTTTTCTCGCCCAACGGCATGATTGATTTTTACGCTGTTTGTGTTGAACAGGCGATTTTGCTCCCCACCGATCCGGTCGGTGGAACGTCAATAAGTCTCGGGGACGATGACTATGAGCAGATCGATGTCAGTGGCGGACAGAGCGTCTGGTTGTACGGCCAATCGTATACGTCGGTTTACGTCGGCAGCAACGGCTACCTGACGTTTACCGATGGGGATAACGACCACACGGAAACCTTGAACGATCACTTCGATACACCGCGTATTTCGATGCTGTTTGAAGATCTCAACCCATCGCTGGGTGGCATGGTCAGCTATAAGCAGACAGCTGATCGCCTGGCGATTACTTACGATGAGGTGCGTGAGTACAACAGCCCCAACGTGAACACGTTCCAAGTTGAATTGTTTTTCAACGGCGACATTCGTATGACGTATCTGGATGTCCAAACCGACAACGGCATTGTCGGCATTTCCGAGGGGAACGGGCTGCCGCCTGAGTATGTTGAGGTTGATTTGACCAATTTGGGTAATTGCGGTCCGCAGCCGCCGCTTGCCAATGCCGTGAATCTCGACGTACCCGCAGGCACACCGCAGGTGGATGTCGTTCTAAATGCAGTCGATGACGGTCTTCCCGATCCGCCTGCATCGTTGTTCTACACGATTTTGTCGCTGCCTGCGTATGGCAATTTGTTGGAACCCGGCGTTGGCCAAATCACGAGCGTGCCGCATGTGCTTTCCAATGAGGGTGACACGGTTATTTACGACGTGCCAAACGGCTTCATTGGTGAGGATTCGTTTACGTATCGCGCGAATGACTACGGCGCGCCGCCCGAGGGTGGCGACTCGAACATCGGTTTCGTTACCATTCAGGTGGGTGGACCGTCGGCCGTTTACACTTGGAACATGGATACGAATCCTGGCTGGTCAATGGAAGGCCAGTGGGCGTGGGGTGTTCCGACCGGTGGTGGGACGCACAATTTCGATCCGACGGGTGGCTACACGGGTGATCACGTCGTTGGGTATAACCTCGAAGGTGACTATGTCAGCGAGATGCCGGTTTATGCGGCGACCACTACTCCGATTGACTGCACCGACCTGACGGGAACGGAACTTAAGTTCTGGCGTTGGCTGGGTGTTGAGTCCGCTAACTATGACCACGCGACCATTGAGGCATCGACCGATGGCAGCACGTGGACTGTCATCTGGGATCATACCGGAGTTGCGATTAGCGAGTCGATTTGGACGCCGCATGCATTCGACCTGTCCGACATCGCGGACGGCCAGGGCAACCTCCAGATTCGCTGGTTGATGGGGCCGACTGACGGTACGGTGACCTATCCCGGGTGGAATATCGACGATGTGGAGATTTGGGGCGTGGTTCCATTCCTCCTCTGTCCGTTCGATCTGGATGGTAACGGGGCGGTTGGTCCGGGTGACGTTGGTATCGTGAAGAACAGCTTCGGCTGCGATCTTAGCGAACCTGCCTGTGCCGCGCTCGACTTCGACAACAACGGCGCTGTTGGTCCGGGCGACGTCGGCGCTGTGAAGAACGAATTCGGCCCCTGCGATTGATTAAAAGCGCACTGTGAACGGTCGCCGAAAGGCAACCTTACGATTAGATAGTCGCGGCCCGCATGTCTTTGGATGTGCGGGCCGCTTTTTGGTTAGTGAATAGGAAAGAAACTCATAGTCGTTTTCGTAGAGAAAACGGAATGGATGGACGGACAAGAGGCCGGACGGTTCACCTTGACCAAACATGATTGTGCAAGTTAAGGCTGATGGGGAGCGCGTTTTGCGTGCAGGGCTTCGTTGATGCTATCGTATAAGTACGACGACGTCCTCCGCTCCGAAACCGATCCGTACTTGGTTGTTGTTCCAGTGGTGCGCTCTGGGTTTGTGCTCGGCTACGAGAAGTTCCGCACCGTCTTCGAGTAGAAGGATGTGTTGCGCGGCGTGACCAAGGTAGACCGTTTGCAGATGTTTGCCCGCCAGGATGTTTTCGCCCTTCTCGCCTTCGCGAAGAATTCGACAGGCTTCCGGTCTGATGGAGCAAGTGACACCGGACGATGAAGGCAGTGATTTGGGAAATGACCTGGAGTGTAAAGGACCGAACGGGCCGCGAAGACGCAATTTACCATTGGATTCGCCCTCGATGCTCGCGCTGATGAAATTTGTCTGGCCCAAGAAACTCGCGACGAATTTAGAGGCGGGTCTGTTGTAAAGATCCTCAGGTGGGCCGACCTGACAGAGCACGCCATCATTCATGACCGCTATCCGATCCGCCATGGACAGGGCTTCTTCCTGATCGTGCGTGACGTAGACCGTGGTGATACCGGTCTCGCTGCAAATGCGGCGAATCTCCTGACGCATCTCCAATCTTAGCTTGGCATCCAGGTTGCTCAGTGGTTCGTCGAGAAGCAGCACATCAGGATTGACCACAAGGGCTCGAGCCAACGCAACACGCTGTTGTTGACCACCGGAGAGCTGAGCGGGTTTGCGGCCTGCCAGTTCTGTTAATCGAACTTGCTCAAGAGCCTGAACAACGCGTGATTTCTTCTCGCGAGAGGACACCTGACGCACGTCAAGGCCGAACGCGACGTTCTGAGCGACCGTCATATGAGGCCAAAGTGCGTAACCTTGAAACACCATAGCGGTGTTTCGTTTGCCGGTTGGTAACGTGGTGACGTCCCGCTCGCCGAACAGCACTCGACCTGCCGTCGGTTCAATCAAGCCTGCGATCATACGCAGCAACGTACTTTTGCCACAACCCGATGGCCCGAGAAGGAAGAATAGCTCCCCACTTTCGATGGTCAGGGAAACGTTATCCACTGCTTCGGTTTCATCGAACCGTTTGCTCAACTTTTCCAACTTGATGCGTACCATGCTGGTGAACAGGATAGCGATTCGTCCGCGATTGTCACCACCCCGGAAGGTAAATCGCATTCACACAGACACAGCCATCCAATTGGGAGATCACGTTGATTCATGCTGCCTTCCCGGTTAGCTTGCCCGTGCCATTGTGGAGACAGGTAACATGCCGTATTCGGAAACAGTTCGAACTGGCCAGTGGATTCAGACTTACACGGGCAGGCGTATCGATCCGTTTGCGCTTGATCCGGGTGATGTCGTGGTCGAAGACATCGCACATGCCCTGTCGCTGACCACACGTTTCGGGGGTCACGCCCGGTGCTTCTACAGCGTTGCTCAGCACAGTTTGTTAGTTAGCGAACTCTGCGGTGCAAAATGCCGCCTTTGGGGACTTATGCATGATGCGGCGGAAGCGTACTTAGGAGACATGCCCAAGCCCTTGAAGAGTCGAATGGGCTTTTTTCAAAAACTTGAGGAACAAGCCCTTACAATCATTGCTGGTGTGTTTGGTTTGACTTTTCCTTTGCCAGCCGAGGTGAAGAAGTACGACGTTGCAGCCTTGGAATTTGAGGCGCGGCAGCTTATGGGGGATGTTTCCGGGTGGATGTGGTTTGACTCGGAGGGGCCGAAAGTTGCGGACGAGATTGGTCGGCGTTTCCTGACGCTGACGCCCGAGCAGGCGGAGTCTGAGTTTTTGATGAGGTTTGAGGAACTTTCGCGAGTGGATCGGGTTGGGACTTGAGGGGCGTTGGAAGGTACGCCGCACCAGAAAGGGCACGACTATGTGGATCGGGCGAGTGGTGTTGATTTTGGTATTGGTGGTTATCCTGGGACTACCGATTCTCTACAGGCCCACGGAAGAGTCCGCCCCGAAAGACTTGGGCGATAATGACAACGTACTTGTTATCCTAACACCCCACAATGAGAAGATTCGTCGCGAAATCGGGCGCGCGTTTAACAGATGGCACCAAGACCGTCACGGCGAAAGTGTTGAGATTGACTGGCGCTTTCTCGGTTCAAGCGACATCTTGAAGTTGTTGCAGGCGGAGTACTCCGTACTCGCCCTGAAAGGCGAGGAAGAGGAAGGGGCTGGATACGATATTGCATTTGGCGGAGGCGTTTACTTCTACAATCGAAAGCTCAAGCGGGGCGTCACAGTGAAGATGCCTTCCGGTGAATCTCGCTCCGTTTCCATTATTCAACCTATTGAACTCGATGCTCAACTTGTTGCCGAAGCGTTTCCCACGCAGAAAATCGCCGGCAAGCCGCTTTATGATCCGGATGGGTACTGGTGGGGGGTTGCGCTGTCCAGTTTTGGAATCATCTACAACAACGACGGTCTGGAGATCCGAGGCGTGGAGCCGCCCCGGACTTGGTCGGACTTGAGTGATCCGAGGTTCTATAGTTGGGTAGCGCTGGCGGACCCGTCGCACTCTGGTTCAATCCGTACGACGTACGAAACGATCGTGCAGCGGTACGGCTGGGAACATGGTTGGAAGACGTTGCGGAGAGTTTCCGCAAATTCCCGGTACTTTACCTCGGATTCAAGCCAAGTGCCCATCGACGTCGCCAACGGAGAAGCTGCGGCGGGAATGTGTATTGGTTTTTTCGCTCGCAACACGATGCAGCTTGTGGGCGTGGAACGTGTTGGATACGTGGCACCGGTTGGGGCGACAGTGGTCGACCCGGACCCCATTGCCGTTTTGCGCGGCGCGCCGCACCGAGAACTGGCGATTCGGTTCGTTCATTTTCTGCTGACCATGGAAGGGCAGGCCCTCTGGAATTTCCGTTGCGGCGAGGAAATGGGGCCTGTCGAGTTCGAGTTGCGCAGACCTCCCATCCGACGGGACATCTACGATCTTTATCTCGATCGTATGATTGACAAAGTAAATCCCTATGGCATTGCTTCCGAATTGCCCCCTGATGCGCCGCGTTATTTCGATATCTTACCGACCGTGTTGCATGCCATGGCGATTGATACGCACAGCGACTTGCAGAAAGCGTGGCTTGCGATTCAGGAACAGGAGGATGAAGCGGTGAAGGCGAAGATGATCGAGCTTTTTGACGCCATGCCCTTCACCCCGGAAGAACTTGGACAAGCCCCTGCCCGCTGGAAAAAGAACCCTCGTGCAAAGACGCAGGATCGCCTGGCTTGGACTCGGTTTTTTATGAAAAACTACCGAAAGATTGCGACGATGGGCGGGTGAACCTGTTGAACCGCCGTTTGATCTATCTTGTCGTGCGTTGATAAGCCATCCCGCAGTGAATGTACAAACCTGTCGCCGAACTGGCACATTAGTGCATCGTTGACTAAGCTGTACTAGTGACCTAGTACAGTAGGGTTTCGATGAGCATTGACCCAAATAGTTCCATCCCAATTTTTCTTCAGATTGCTGCTCACATAAGGCATGCCATCGCAGCCGGTATCTACAAGCCCGGCGAAATGGTTCCGTCTGTAAGGCAGCTTGCGATCGATCTGACGGTCAACCCCAACACGGTTCAGCGGGCCTATGAAACGCTTGAACGCGAAGGGGTGGTCGGCGCACGCAAAGGCCGGGGCATGTTCGTCATGCACGGTGCGGTTGAATCCGCTCGCGAAACATCACAAACACGGTTCCGGCGGGCACTGCGTGAGGCGCTAAGCGCTGCACGAAATGCCGATCTGACGCGCGCGCAAGTCCGTGCGCTATTTCGAGAGACCTTCAACGAGATTTACAGCGAACACGAGGCACGATCATGAACGCAACCAATGGTTCGACGTGGGCGATTGAAACCACGAACTTGACTCGGCGGTATGGTGACAGGCTCGCGGTGGACGGGTTGGATTTGCGGGTACGTGAAGGTTCGGTCTACGGATTCATAGGTCCAAACGGCGCGGGTAAGAGTACAACCATCAAAATGCTGATGGGACTGCTGCGAAAGAGTGGGGGATCCGCCCGCTTGCTGGGCTGTGAAGTGCAAGGCAAGATTGAACCGATCAAACAGCGCGTCGGTTACGTGCCCGAGTTGCACCACATCCATCGTTGGATGCGTGTGGGGGAGGTGATCGCGTTCTGCCGTGGCGTGTTTGACGAGTTCAATGATCGACTCGCTCAGGAACTTCTTGATCGGTTCGGCCTCGATCCCCGGAAAAAAGTGAAACATCTGTCTAAAGGCATGCTGGCGAAACTCGCACTTTTGCTTGCCGTCGTGCATGAACCCGAATTGCTCATCCTGGACGAACCCACCTCCGGATTGGACCCACTTATTCGAGAGGAATTCCTGGACGGCGTGTTGCGAAGCGTGTGCGAACGTGCGCCGACTGTGCTTTTTTCCAGCCATACGCTGACCGATGTGCAACGTCTCGCACGATTCGAGCAACTTCCCTTCGTAAATAATC
>JANQHN010000101.1 GCA_028282665.1 Phycisphaerae bacterium
GAGTGGACGTACAACAGACTATCCGCTGTAACGAATAAATTCTTGGGTGTGACGCTTGCTTATGCGGGTTACATGTTGGATGACCGACACGTTGAGCGAGCGGTGCGACAACGCGTACCTTTTGTGGTTGGCTCGCCCAAGTCAAACGCATCCGCCTGCATGGTTTCGCTCGCGAACGATATTGCGAAAAGCATCGAACCCGTCAGCCGGCGGGGCGGTTTTTTTCGACGCGTCGTCGGTTTATTTGCTTGACATCGGATTGAATTGAAGCGATTTTATCGGATGGAGTCGGCAAGGACGTCGACGCCTAGCGAACAACAGGCTGTCAACCCGTGATGGCTGCATCATCGGGCCGCAGGAATTGTGGTTTTGTGCCTGGACATTCGCTAAGGATGCAACAGGGAGGTTGCACAGCATGATCCCACGTTTCTCGGGCGCGTGTCTTGGCTTGTTCGCTTTTACAGTGAGCGTTATAGTCGGCTTGATCGTGGGCAATCCCATCACCGTGATCCTCTCCCGCAGCATCCTAATGCTCTTCGTTTTTTTTCTGGTCGGCGTGATCGTGGGCACGGCTGCGCAAAAGGTAATCCACGAGCACGAACGCAAGCAGCGTCAAAAGATCTCGGATCACTATGCGCAAGAGCATGAGAAATTAGACAACCCTCCCAAAGCCGAGGAGGAAGCTGCTAACGAAGACGAGCGCCCGCAGGGGCTGGAAGGCGCTAACGTCGTCTGATTGACTCTGTTTGTTCCTCTTAGGGTCGATCGCAATCTGACAACTGCGCAAGGAGGCGTAGGGGGTTGAGCTGATGGTCGTTGCAACGGATGAGAAGGTCGATCTAAAACAAGTCTGGTTGGCTTTCAAACGCACTGGCGAACGCGCGCTTCGCAATCTTTTGTTGGAGCGTTACTTACCGATTGTCAAGTACAACGCCGAGCGCATTCGCGCCAAACTGCCGCAGGAAGTAGAGAGTGACGATCTCATGTCTGCGGGAGTGTTTGGTTTAATGGATGCGATCGAGGCATTCGACTTGACGCGCGGTGTTAAATTTGAAACCTATTGCGCGCCAAGAATTCGCGGCGCAATTCTGGACGAGCTTCGCAGTATGGACTGGGTGCCCCGGCTTGTGCGCAGCCGTGCGCACAAACTCGATCGGGTCCAGCGAGAGTTGCGCGCGTCGCTTGGACGGGAGCCTAATGATTCCGAACTCGCGCAGCGAATGAACCTTACTGCCGGTGATTTTGAGAAGCTACGTAAAGAATCCACCGCGGTTATGCAGGTTTCGCTATCGCGAAAATTCGGTGAGGCGGATTCAAGTCGCGACATTTGCGAAATAGATGTCATCGAAGACAAACGCGGGCGCGACCCCGTCAGGGAGGCGCAGAAGAAAGATGTCATCAATCTGCTGACACGGGGGTTTTCGCGGGCTGAGCGTCTGATCCTCATATTGTATTATTACGAAGAATTGACGATGAAGGAAATCGGGGCGACACTCGATTTGTCGGAGAGTCGAGTATCGCAAATGCACTCTGCAATTCTCGAACGTTTGAAAGATCAGCTCGCGCAGCGTAAGAAGGAGTTTACGCCGGAAGCGTAACGAACGGCGCGAGTCGTGATGGAGAAACGGTATGACCGGCATTCCATCGGACATCGGTGCGTCAGCTGCCCAAGCCGGGTATCAAGCTAGAGAAGTCGCCAAAGCCCGCGATGCAGCCCGTGCATCCGGCACGAACGCCGCCAATCGCCAAGTCAATTCCATCGACGAAGCCAGTGACACTGTCGATACCAGCGACGATAACACCCAAGTCTATGCGGACGCTGAAGGCGCAGGCAGCATGGGTAAACAGCACGAAGAAACTGAAGAAGACAAAAAAACCGAACAAGAAGCCGAGGATGGCATTGTACGCGACGATCAAGGCCAGTTGCATCTGGACTTGGAAGCGTGAGTCGAGGAGAAACAAGTTAATTCAACATGGGAGCACGAGGTTTTCCGGTGGGCATCCAATACGCTTTTTTAAGAGCGGGCTTGAGCGGTTTGGAGCGAGGTCGATCTCATAGACCTGCCTTCCTCGGGCATGCGGCGCGACATCCTTACGCCGACAACGGTTTTTTTTGTACGCATCTTCGTCCGAGTTCGGCCGCATCCAAGTGCGACAAGGTCGGAGATGATCAGTCCGATGATTGGGACGAAGACGGCGCCATCGAACAGTTCCACCTGTAGCGACAAGCCCTACACGTATCTCTTTGCGGCGGTAAAATGCGGCCATGCGCTTCACTAAAATGCATGGCCTGGGTAACGATTACGTCTACATCAACTGCTTTGAAGAGGCGGTGGTGGATGCGCCATCGCTTGCACGGGCGATTTCCGATCGACATTTCGGGGTTGGGGCCGATGGCTTGATCCTGATTTGTCCTTCGACATGCGCACAGATTCGTATGGAAATGTATAACGCTGACGGAAGTCGTGGGCAGATGTGTGGCAACGGGATTCGGTGTGTCGCAAAATATGCGATCGAAAACGGGCTCGCCTCCGGTCCGGATGTATTGATCGAAACCGATGCGGGCGGCAAGCTTGCACAGTGTCAAGTAGACGATGGCTTGGTATCCGCAGTGCGCGTAAATATGGGTGAACCGAATTTCCAAACGAAATCGTTACCGTCTTCGCTTTGCGTTGACGAAATTATCGATCGAAAACTCAGTTTTTGTCAGTCTCAGTGGCGCGTAACGGCGCTATCCATCGGAAATCCTCATGCGGTGATTTTTGTGGATTCCTTGGAGGAAGTTGACCTCCAAAGAGATGGGCCACTTGTCGAAAACGCAGGCATCTTTCCCGAGCGAATCAACGTTCACTTTGCGCAGGTGCTGGATCGTTCGCACATTCTTGTAAAAACCTGGGAGCGGGGCAGCGGGGCGACATTGGCCTGTGGAACCGGAGCGTGTGCCACATTGGTCGCCGGCGTGACGACCGAGCGGTGCGAGCGCACGGCGGATGTTCAGTTGCCAGGTGGAACGCTACGTATTGATTGGTTAAAGGATGGTCCGGTCTATATGACCGGACCCGCCAGCTACGTATTTAGCGGTGATTGGCCTGTTTAAGGTGCCATTTAGATTTCACACTTATTTTTGGAACCGCAAAGCGGCTGGTGTGTCTAATCCACCGAAACGAGCGAGTTTCCACGACATCAATTATTCACACCGATCACGCGGCTGCCGGCTAGGCGAAGCGTCGCGCGATATCAATGGAGTTTGCGCCATGAAGAACACGCCGCCGACTGGACTTGTGTGCCTGTTTGTTATTGCCCTGCTGCCCATAAACGCGATTGGACAGACCGTTATCGTGGAACCGGATTCGTTGCCGGAAGAACTCATCCGCGAGCGTCGCATCAGGCCGCCTTCCCCACGGATGCCTCGCGGCCTGTACCTTGAAATGAAAAAGCACCTCATAAATGCCACCATCACCGATGGCGTGGCACAGGTCGATGTCGAGCAGGTCTTCCACAACCCCTACAAACATACGATCGAAGGCAAATACATCATGCCGCTTGCAGATGATGCAGCAATCGGCAAGTTTTCGATGTTCATCAACGGTGAGGAAGTCCAAGGCAGGGTGCTTGAAGCGAAGGAGGCGCGGCGGGTCTATGAATCCATTGTAAGAAAGATGAAAGACCCTGCGTTACTGGAACATGTGGGTAAGCGGATGTTCCAGGCGAGCATCTTCCCGATCAACGCGGATAGCGACGTGAAGGTAAAGTTGGCTTACACGCAGATGCTCAATGCCGACAACGGCCTGGTTGCGTTCACCTATCCGCTCAACACGGAGAAATACAATTCCAAGCCCATTGAAACGCTCGGGATTGTAATACATGTGGAGAGCAAGCAGGTAGTCAAGAGTGTGTTCAGTTCTTCGCACAAGTTGGCGGTAGCACAACCCGGTGATCACAAAGTCAGTGCGAGCTACGAAGGAAACGGCATTGCGCCAAACCGCGACTTTAGCCTCTACTACGCGCTCAGCGATAAAGAATTCGGCCTGACGCTCCTGACTTATCGTGATGGACAAAGCGAGGAAGACGGTTACTTCCTAGCACGCATCTCTCCGCCACGGACCAACAAGGAAGAGGGCGTCTTGCCGAAGGATATCTGCTTTGTGTTGGACACGTCCGGCAGTATGTCAGGCGAGAAGATCGAGCAGGCGAAGAGTGCATTAAAATACTGCGTCTCGAACTTAAGCGAGTCAGATCGGTTCAACATCATCTCGTTTTGTCATCGCGTAAGTATATTCAAAGAGAAGAATATTGGCGCTAGTAAGGAAATGGTGAAAGAAGCGCGCGAATTCGTGGATGCGCTCGATGCGGAGGGTGGCACCAACATTCACGACGCGCTGGTGCAGGCTGTTGAATCGGCGCCAACAGAGGAAGAGAAACGACCTTACATGACCGTGTTCCTTACGGACGGTATGCCGACGGTCGGCGTGACGGACGCCCAGGAAATCATCAACACGATCGCTCAGAAATGCAATAAGAAATTACGCTTATTCGCCTTCGGTGTTGGCTACGACGTAAACACGATTTTGCTGGATACGCTCGCGCAAAAAAATCGCGGAACACGCGAATACGTTCAGCCGGGCGAAAACCTCGAACTCAAGCTGTCGAGTTTCTATAACAAGATGTCACGTCCGGTGCTGACCGATTTAAAGCTGGATTTCGGAGGCTTGAATGTCAGTGACGTCTACCCGGCAGATTTTGGAGATTTGTTTGCCGGTACGGAACTGGTTGTGACCGGTCGCTACAAGGGGTCGGGTTCTGCGGCAGTGACGTTGAAGGGCATGCAGCATGGCGTGGAAAAGCATTTCGTCTACGAAAACACGTTCGCCGCTGACAACAAAGCGTACGAATTCCTTCCCAGGCTTTGGGCGATCCGCAAGGTCGGGTATCTTCTGGATCAGATAAGGCTGAATGGCGAGCAAGAAGAACTCCGTGAAGCTGTGGTCAAACTGGCGACGCGATACGCCATCGTCACGCCGTACACGAGTTTTTTGGTGACCGAACCAAATCAAGAGCACCATTTTTTAAGACTGGCTCGACCAAAGAGCAGGGGCCGTGCACGCGGTGGTAGAGTGGGTGTAGCTTTGCCACCACAACGCCAAGCAACTCCCGCGACGGGCGAATCTGCAGTTAAAGGCTCGGTAGCTAGGAAAAAGATGCAGACGGCAGACGCGATGGCGGCTTTCGAGACGGATAATTTTTCGGAGGCCGTGGTTCACAAGCCCCAACTCGTGGGAGTACGCACGTTCCGTTTCACCGACGGCAAATGGGTGGACAGCCAGTTCGACGGCAAGAAGGAGACGAAAAAGGTCCTGCTTTACTCCGCCGAGTATTTTGAACTTGTCGCTAAGCATAAGGAGTTGGCCAAATGCTTCGCACTGGGGGACCACGTGATCGTGGTGCTAGACGATACCGTCTACGAAACGATTCCTCCCCAGGACGAGGATAAGGACGGGAATGACTAATTCCGATTAGCTGCGCTTTCCTGATATTCTAACGTTTGCGGCAGCTCCCGTTGCGATTTTGCCGGGAGCTGCTTTTTTGCGGTGGTTGGTCGGGCAGCGATGGTCCCTCCTGATTCGCATCGTTGAGATTCCAGGCCGCTGGCACACGCTTTGCAGCGAGGTTTCGGAAGGTATAAAGTACCCCGCTGGATGGAGGTGCTGTGGCTGGGTGGGCCAAGCTTCCAGAATGCTCGCGTTCGCGGGAATGACGCAATTCTAATCGACAGAAGACGGAGGTTATAAACGTGGCGAAGCGTACGATCGTTTCAATGCCGGGTGATGGGATTGGCAAGGTGGTTTTGCCGGAGACAATTCGCGTGTTGGAGGCTGCCGGTTTCGAGGCGGACTACGTCCACGCGGACATTGGCTGGGATTTCTGGATCAAAGAAGGGAATGCCCTGCCGCAACGGACAATCGACCTGCTTGAAGAGCATAAGATCGGTCTATTCGGTGCGATTACGTCGAAGCCCAAAGACCAAGCCGCCGAGGAATTGGACCCCAGGCTGCGGGACAAGGGCTTCGTCTATTCCAGCCCGATTGTGGGGTTGCGTCAGCATTTCAACCTGGACATCAGCATTCGACCTTGCCGTTCCTTCCCGGGCAACCCGCTGAACTTCATTCGCCGTAAGGGTGATAGCGACTTTGAGGAGCCCAAGGTCGACGCCGCAATCTTTCGCCAGAACACGGAAGGTCTTTATGTCGGCATCGAGTGGACCAATCCGCCCGAGCATGTCCGTACCGCATTGGATACTCATCCCAAGATGCAGAAATTCTCGCACATCAAAAGCGAGGACATCGCCATCTCGACGCGTATCTTTTCACGTCAGGCCTGTGAACGAATTGTTGGCGAAGCCTTCCGCTACGCGAAGAAATTCGGATACAAGTCGGTTACGATCTGTGAAAAGCCGAACGTGATTCGCGAAACCTCCGGTATGATGCGTGACGCGGGTAAAAAAATCGCCGCCGAATTTCCGGATATCGCTCTGTGGGAGACCAACATCGACGCTCAAATGATGTGGCTGACCAAAAATCCCGAGGACTACGGTGTGGTCGTGTCGGGCAATATGTTCGGCGATATCGTTTCGGACGGGTTTGCGGGGTTGGTTGGCGGACTCGGTTTCGCATGCAGTGCGAACATCGGAAAAGAGGTTGCCGTGTTTGAACCCACGCACGGCTCAGCACCGAAGTACGAAAAGCTCGATCCATCGATCGTGAATCCGATCGCCATGGTGATGACCGCCTGCATGATGTTGGACCACATCGGCGAAACGGACATTTCTGCGAAGATCAGCAAGGCCGTCGCGGATGTGGTGGTTGAGGGGAAGGTGCGAACCTACGACATGATGCGCATGCCAGGCGGTCCCAAAGCGATTGAGCAAGGTGCTGCAACGACGCAGCAAATGACCGACGCTATCATCGCAAAGTTGGGATAAAACCGTACGCTGCTTTTTCCAGTCGTAGGATCGCTGTATATTCTGCGTGCCGTGCCGGAATCGGTCCAGGGTATTTCTTGGCAGGCAACATTAGCGAATGGGAAAGCTCCTGACAGGATCCGGCGATCCTTGATGGGGACATTGCCGAAGTAAACTCGACGCCCGCGTGTCCATCAGGCCGTGGGCGTCGTTCTTGTAAGGAGGAGCAACCGAATGCAGCAACGGAAATTAGGCAAGAGCGGTCTTCGTGTATCGGCGGTGGGGCTTGGTTGTATGGGGATGTCCGAGTTCTACGGCGGAGCCGATGAACGCGAATCGATCTGCGTAATTCATCGCGCTCTCGATATCGGCGTCACTTTTCTGGATACCGCCGATATGTATGGCCGGGGCGAGAATGAAATGCTCGTAGGGCGAGCTATTGCTGACCGTCGCGACCAAGTGACTCTCGCTACAAAATTCGGATTTGTGCGGGGTGAGGGGCAGCATCGAGAAATCTGTGGTACGCCCCGGCATGTCAAGAACGCTTGCGACGCAAGCCTGCAGCGACTCGGGTTGGATACCATTGATTTGTATTACCAACACCGCGTCGATCCGAACGTGCCTATCGAAGAGACCGTTGGCGCAATGAAGGAACTGGTTGAGGCGGGCAAAGTACGGTACCTGGGCTTATCGGAGGCCGGTGTTGAGACGATGCGGAAGGCGTGTTCCATACACCCTATTACCGCTTTGCAAACCGAGTACTCGCTGTGGTCGCGCGATCCGGAGGATGGCATTCTCGACACTTGCCGCGAGTTGGGAATTGGTTTCGTCGCGTATAGCCCGCTAGGCCGTGGTTTCCTGACGGGACGGTTCAAGTCCGTCGATGATTTGGATCAAGATGATTGGCGCCGTCAAAATCCGCGGTTCCAGGGTGAAAACTTTCAAAAGAATCTCGATTTGGTCAAAAAGGTCGAAACGCTAGCCGCACAAAAGGGCGTTTCCGCCGCTCAACTCGCATTAAGCTGGCTTATGCATTGCGGGGATGACGTAGTGACGATTCCCGGAACGCGGTCGATCCGGCGGCTCGAGGAGAACGCAGGCGCAGTCGATGTGAAACTGACTCAAGACGATCTGCGTGAACTGGACGAGGTGGCGCCGAAAGGCGTAGCCGTTGGAACGCGTTATCCCGAGCAATACATGGGACAGGTTGGGCGGTAGGTGCCGATTTGGGTTGCTATCTTTGATTAAGGTGTCGTTCCCCTCCATTTTGGTGGTAAGTGCCCGTACGGTCAGTAAAGCGAGTCGTGACATAATATATAAACGCATATTTGGAAGATCTGCATGGTCCGACCAACAAAGAAGCCTATGGTGATGGCGGCGAAACGCTCGACTTCGATTACGACGACAACATTGATCTGAAAGGTTTTGTCGGCTTTCAGGCTACGATCGAGGTGAAGTAGTGATCTGATTATCAACGAACTGACTGATCAAAAGAAGTGCTCTGCAAAAAGAGGCCCATCCACTTCGCAAAAAGTGGATAGGCCTCTTTGGTGCGCCGGGCATGGCGTGATGACTTGGGGGTGTAAATCCTCTACGGGCATTGATGACAGGAGCCGTTGGCCCGCATGTTGCACGAGGGGTTGGATTTGGGCGATGATTTGCCGGTATGGCGTCGATCGGTGACCGGTATTCCAGTTTGGGGCGTTATTGGTGCATAAGAACCCCTTTCCCCCCACTGAAGACACACACCTTTGCACGGTGCGCTGCAATATCCAGGCTAGTCTTTCGTATTCAGGTCCCACGCATCGTCGTCCCAGAAGTCCCTGGAGACGATCGACGCGATCTTGTAGCCGTCATCACCCTCATCATTATTCGCTGGCTCGTATACCCTTAGACCGAGGTGGGCCGCAAACCGTACGTCGAACTCCTTGAAGGCACTGCGAATTGCCGTTCCGATCCGCTTGGGATAGATGGTGAAGCAGATGAGCTGATCGTCCTCGGAGAGAGCGAGCAACTGGCGTGCGACCACCCGACCCGCAGCGTTGCGCGCATATACAACCCGCTTGTTGATGTCCAGCGCAATCGCAGCAGCCGAGTAGCTAAGACCACCACCAACTCCCAAGCAAGTGGCAAAATACGAACCGAGCCTCAGAACTTCGAGCGCGTCATGCTCAATCGACAGGTTCAGGATGTCTTGGCCGGGTACAATACTGCGATAGCTCATGCCCTGGAGCCACTTTGACGGTTCAACTCTAGGGTGCCGTTCCAGCCATTCTCGGTTCTTCGGATGATCCTCCACATACCCGCGCCTGCCGCCAAGGTACGCTCTGAGCAGCTGGCGTAGTGACCGTCTGTGTTCCTCAGCTGTTTGCTGGAGCATGAGGGCGTGTTTCACCTTGCCGGTTCTCTCGGTTTCCGGCAGGCCAGTCGACATTTGGTCGAACGCGAGTTGGTTAAACACATCGAGCTGCAGGGCCAGCCAGCTTTCGCGTACAATTGCTGCGTCTCGCTCAACCTGTGCCGGTTGTAGTACCCGGTCGCCCAGCAGGTGCTCTCGCAACCGCTTGGGAATCGGGTTCGAGACGCCCGATTGCAGATGGCCTTTAACCAATCCGACCAACTGTTCCGCCTTAAGCTCGGCCGGATTGGCTGATTGGAGGGGGTGCTCGCCGAAACACTGGATGAGCTGTCTTCGCGCGGGGACATCCATTACGCCGAGCGTCTGAGCCAACTTCAGCAGTTGTTGCGGACACTGCGCAAACGCGATTGCGACGAGCCGAGGCATGAATTCACACAGAGACCACAGACCGCGGCCGACTAGCCAAGCGTCGTTCTTCCGGGCGCAAGCGGATTCCAACTTGCGGAACGACGCATCCTGTGCCTGCTCAATGTTACGCCATTCATCGGCCGGTAAAACCGTGAAACTGGATAGCGCACTGTGCCCAAAGCCATGTTCCTTAAACGGACTCCTGCATACGCGTGCCGACAGGCGAAAGAAGGGCTCCAACACCCGACGGAGGTCTTTCGGATCATCCCAATCCCAGATGAGTTCGCTCAGGTGGTTCAGGGCTTTGGGGCGGTATTTCCTTCCGGTCGTTGCAACGAATTCTAGCAGATGCATGGCGCGGTCGCGCAGAAAGTTCCACTTCTGCTCCAATGCCTCATCGTCGAGCTCTTCGTAAACGACGCTGATGAAAATGTGGACCAGCTTACTAGCGCTCTGCGCGTCAAGCCGTCGCCAAACCGGATCGTCGAGAAGCTCCTTGAGCCCATCGAGTTCGGAGCACCGCTCCCATAGCGTCATCGCCGACGCTGGGCACCAATCCTCTGCATCGGCCACGTACTCGGCGAATCGCTTTACGACCGGTGCAACACGCTCAAGCGATGCGACGCCCTCGAACTCATGGTTCATCCTGTATGCGTTTGCCAACTCGAAGCCGTCATTCGCGTAGCAGAGGTCGGCCCGCTCCTTCACACTGCAAAGCGCATAGTGCATCCGGTGGCGATAGACAGCATCGACAGAGAGGCTGTCTGCACGTGTCAACCCCTCGATGGTCTGATCGTCCGGTGCCGTCCAATACGCGGAGGATTCAATCAGCAACTCCGTGAAGTGGATCCGCCGGTGCGGGGGCATTCGTGCGATCACATGGCACCAATCCACCATCTGCCTCATCGGGTGGATCGAAAGCAGCGTACTAATGCAACAGCGCAGCTGAATGTCCTGGTCCAGTCCGAGCGCCCAGTAGGCCGATAGCGCTCCAGAAATCTGCTCCCACTCGCACGCTCGCAGGCTCCAAAGCAGGTTTCGGCGAAACACGGCAGGTAGAGCCGCGATTTCCTTTCGACACTCTGAGGGCCAACACTGCGCGTAGGGTCGTAGCGACTCCCGCCCTCGGGAACGCAGCACTTCACCATAGGAATGGTCTCTCTCAACCCGCGCGACGGCCTCATCGAAGTGCGAGCTCAGTCGTTCAAGAATGCGGCCTTCGTCACCCGCACGGCACAGATGCGGGCGGAGGTCCACCGGTCCCGGTCGCGGCACTTTGGGCGGCTTGTATTTCGTGCCTTGATAGGCCCGCGGATGGGCGGCCGTTGGCCGCGGCGATGCGGCCGGCTCGAAGACCACCAGTGTGGGAACATCAGTAACATCCGCAGCCGGATCAGCGATCGTGTCGATCAGCACGTGGAGCACATTTGCCAGAACCTCGGCGTTCCAGACCGTGACACCTTGAAGCGCTTGCCAAGATTGGAGTAGCAGCCTATTTCGGTACGCTAACGTGTCCTGAACGTCTGCAAGGGGGCGGATTTCCTCGAAGTAGGGCCCTTCTTCGGGGGCGGAGAGCACAAAGCCATCGTCGACCTCTTTGGGCGGCGTTGGTCTCTCGAAAGCTGCGTGCCGGCTGGTCAGGAGCCCGAACAACCCGTCGGGCCTTCGCAGGATCGTGATCAATCTAGTATCCATGTCCATGTTTCGAAGGAATGAGCCCCAATAACGTCCAAAATCGCACTATCCTGCCATTTCGCCCACATTGTACCCGACTGTTTCCGCTCGCGAGTTTCGCCTGTTGGCTGAGAACCTACTTGGCGTTTTCCGTTACGATCCAGCCTGGGCGTATGTCCAGCTTGTTTAAGCACCTCTTCAAGCATGGCGCTGCCGACCGCGACCCTGTCCGCGATGTTGAGCGTCCGCCGATCAATCGCCGCCCTCTGCGTCGGTGACCTGCACGTCAACCGCGGCTTTGACTTCCTCCGCGTCGTCCGCAAGCAGGCCAAGTAGGGGACGCCCTCGCGATCAATTCCAACCGGTTCAGCGGATCCGAGCCTATCTTGCCGTAGCCGGCCACACCGACGACTTCGACGGCCCGTTCTTTCGCCCGCTTTGCAACACTTCCGACTATCGGAGATCAAGGGTGTGTTTGAGGATCTCGACCTGCGGGTGCGTCGGAAGCTGCGCCGCGTGGTGTGGAAGCAGTGGAAACGTCCCCGCATGCGTGCCAAAGAACCGGCACATCGTGGCGTTGATTGTGAAATCGACCGCCGCGCAACCTACAACCGATACGGAACCTGGTGCTGCATCAGGCCTAACGCCGTCAACCGTGCCGTCCGCACGTCGATTCTACGCCACCTCGGTATCGTGAGCCTGCTTGAGCAGCATCGGCGGTTTGCGAACACTTACTGAACCGCCGTATACGGAACCGTACGTACGATGATGTGGGAGGCCGGGGTGAGCAATCACCCCGGCCTCCGATTTAAGAATCTAAATTGCCTGTGGCGCTTTTGTAATCCGAACCTCGATCTAGATTGCTCTAGTTGCACGGCCCGAAAGCGTTCTTCACTACGCCCACGTCGCCCGGTCCGACCGCACCGTTGTTGTCGAGGTCATACTGCGAGCACTGTGGGTTGTTAATGTCACAACCGAAGTTGTTCTTCACAATACCAACG
>JANQHN010000226.1 GCA_028282665.1 Phycisphaerae bacterium
CCATCGGTCGTCACCGGGGAGATACGGCGAAGGCGCGAGCGAAGCAGCTCATCCGAGCCACCTTTCAGCCATTAGTTTCGCGTGGATTAACTGTCCGGAAAGTGCTTACAAAACCATAGTGGCAATTGTTACATACATTCGCGTAGAGCTGTCGTTTTTTCACGAGCAAGGAGCGCTGCCAGTGTTGTTTTGCACGCAGCGCGGGCGTGAGCAATCAGCGCCACACAGCGTTCGATCCGCGCAAGATCGCGCTGCGCCTGTATCGTGGTCAGCAATGATCCCATAGCGGCGATGGTTTCCGTGAAAGCGACTTTCAGCGAGGTGAACATTTCGCCGTCTTCCACTGTGGCGTACTCCTTAACTTTGTCCATAAAAACCAAGCCCAGTGCACGTGACTCTATGATCGAAGAGGCAAAAACCGTATGGGGGCGCCTATCAAAATGCTCGATAGAATTCCGCAGGCAGTCAATCCACACATCATAAGAAGCAGGACCGTGTTCACAACCTAAATCAGGTGCATCCGAGACACTCAACATCCGTAGACTGCACTTACGGAAACCTGCAATCAGTTCGTCGTGGGAAGGTGCAGACGGATTGGCCTTTTCCACAATATAGCACTGCGTAGGTGGCCTGGTCAGTCGCGAGGCACGTTCCGCGGAATCGTCCGAGTCAGAAAACACAGCGTAACGGGCCTTAAATCCGACCCCGCCTTTACATCTCGCAATCAACCTACGCCACACGCGCGGATGCCCCGGGACGTCGTCCGTAGCGCACCAGGCCCAAACTGGTTGATCGTGTTCGAGCGCTCGTTCGATCAAGGGCGAGTAGCTTGCGTCGAAATGCTGGGCAAATGCATCCGCGTGCTCAAGGGCACAGGCGGCATTGCCCGGATGGAGGTCCCTAATGGTCAAGCCAAACATTCGCCCCGCATCGATCAACGCCCTATCGGTTCCCAGCGACGCCCACCAATCGGGATTGGGAATACGGCGGTCCGCACATGCTCTTACTGCCAATCCCAAGGAGGCGTGTATCTCTTCAATCCCGACCTTAAGACCGTATTCCCGCAAAACCTCTTCAAACAGAAATGACAGCGAGAGGGAGGGACTTGTCAGCATGTTCTTTGGCGGCTGCATAATGCAGCAGTCTAGCCATAGAACGTTCACGAGCAACGGTGGTCCGATATTTTCGTCCATCTTGACGCTCTTACCAACCTGTCCACGGAGCACCGCTGTTTGATCGGTAGCTAACCGGGTTCGCATTTCGGAAAGCCTGTGCGCGAACCACTCATAAGGACGCAACTTGAGTCTTTGTGTGGTCGATGAACGGGAAGCATTGGATACGTCAACAGCCAAGCCAAGGAACGTACTTGTTATGTGCGAAAATCACCCCAATCCGGAAAAAAAAATCGTGTCGGACTTGGTCAAAGAAGATTCAGACTTTGCTCATATTGTCCTCGAGTTCGTTGAAGGTCTAAGTAGCCGCCTCACCCGGATGGAGGAAGCCTTGCGGGACAGCGACCTTGAGACTCTGCGCGTAGCCGCCCACCAACTGAAAGGCAGTGGTGGAGGTTATGGCTATCCCATCCTTACCGATCGAGCCGCAAAATTGGAAATACACGCAAAGGCAGGCGAGTTGCAACAGTGCATCGACGCGATGCAGGATCTGCGCAATATCTGTTCTCGCGTCGTCGTCGGACCGTAAGCACACAACTGGACTTTTTCCTCTTAACCAAACAAAAAAGAACCCTTTGTTCATTGATTGCAATAAGCGATACCTAACGGTATCGCTTATTTTTGCGCGGTCCGCAAACCCCAAAAGCCTATCTACATTGGCCAAGTTCATGCAAAGCCTATCCGGTGCATGCGTTTGCTTTTTGTTTACGCGAGGCTGAGATTGTGCCAGAATGCCGTTTTCCGATCAGAAGGAGAAGATTGTGGCGCGACCCAGCAAATCCCCCAAAAAAGTAAACAAGAAACGAACGAAGGCCACTTCTGCCTCGACACGCACGACAGCGCGAAGCAAGTCCACCCGGGTTTCCAAAGCTACACGCACCACGGGTTCGAAAAAAACCGAAGCGGTGAAATCGCCGATCGCAACTTCAAAGCAGGTAGGCGTCGCCCCACTTGCCGTCGAGGCGCTTCGCTGGTGCTGCGATCAAGATGACTTACCTTTTTCTTCAACGGCGGAGGTGGAGCCCGCCCAGCAGGTTCTCGGACAAGAAACTGCGTTAGAGGCGTTGCGTTTTGGTCTAACGACCACAGCGCCGGGACAGAATGTATTCGTGCGCGGTCCGGCGGGAACGGGACGCCTGTCCCTGGTCAAGCAGATGCTCGCCGAAGTCGGTCCACGCCAAGTCAAGATGAAAGACTGCTGCTATGTCCACAACTTCACTCAGCCCGACCGCCCCCGCCTGATTAGGCTTCCGGCCGGCAAAGGAAGGGCGTTTCGCCGAGTGATGGACCGCTTTGCAGATTTTGTGCGTAACGACCTGGCTACCGCTCTTACGTCACAACAAATCACTGCGCGACGGAGTACATTGGAGCGCAAAGCGCAATCTGCAATCAAAGAAGTTGTTAAACCCTTCGAAGACGCTCTCAGCGAAGCCGGACTTGCCTTGGTTACGATTCAGGCGGGCCCCGTTACGCAGACCACTATCTTCCCCGTCTTCGATGAAAAACCCGTCCCTCCTGAGGAATTCGAACAACTTCACCAACAAGGAAAGCTCTCACAAGAAGAATACGACGAACGCCAGGAGAAACTCGGCAAATTCGCAGATCAACTGCATGAGATCAATAAACGCGTAACTGAAATTCGTAACGATCATGAAGAGGGCGTCGGTCAACTCGTAGAACGTGAGGCACGTTCGATTCTTGGCGAATTCATCAGCGAGTTCGCCAATCGGTTCGATTTCCCCGGCGTTTCCTCTTTTCTTGAAGATGTTGTCAACGACGTTGTTGAGAATCACCTGGAACATCTGGCGTCGGAAGAATTTAAAGACGTGGCCGACCTGTATCGAGTGAATCTCGTATTGCGGCGTGATCGGGAGGATGCCTGCCCTATCGTCATCGAGAAAATCCCTACACTTAGAAACCTCATCGGCACGATCGACAAAGAGTACCTCGGGGGTGATGAAGTGCGCATGACGCACATGGGCATTCGTGCGGGTTCGCTGCTCCAGGCGGATGGCGGGTATCTGGTCATCGAAGACAAAGACATCTTCCACGAACCGCATGCCTGGCGGGTGTTGATGAGGTCGCTTCGTACAGGCCAGGTCGAAATCACACTTCCCGAGCATTCGACGATGGGATGGATTCCCTCACTCAAACCGGAACCTATCTCGATTGACGTTAAAGTCGTACTCATTGGCGAACCACAGACGCACTACGTATTGGATTCGATGGATAACGACTTCCCAGAACTCTTCAAAGTACTTGCGGATTTCGATTCGAACATCGTGCGCAACCTGGCGGGTGTAAATCAATATGCAGCCGTGTTGTCGCTGATTGCGTCCGAGGAAGGTCTGCCGTCTTTCGACAAATCCGCCGTGGTCTCCCTTGCTTCACACGGTGCTCGCATCGCCGGTCGGGCAGGCAAGCTAACCGCGCGCTTCGGCAGGATGGCGGACATCGCTCGAGAGGCTGCCTTTATTGCTGGGCTGGAAAGGCGGTCGATGGTCACCGGCGTTGACGTCAAGCAAGCTGTGGCTGCGGGTCGTTCGCGTGCCAATCTGCCTTCGCGGCATTTTAGGGAATACGTAGCGGACGGCACAATCAGGATCGACGTACAAGGTACGGTCATTGGACAAGTGAACGGATTGGCCGTCCTCCACTCCGGGCCTCTAACGCACGGTTTCCCCACGCGCATCACCGCCACGATCGGACCGGGTACGGCGGGTGTAATCAATATTGAACGCGAGGCGGCGCTTAGCGGCGCGATTCACACCAAGGGCTTTTACATTCTCGAAGGTTTGCTTCGAACCCTGCTACGCACAGACCACCCACTTGCGTTCAATGCCTCCATCGCTTTCGAACAAAGCTACGGTGGCATCGATGGGGACTCCGCTTCCGGTGCGGAAATTTGTTGTTTGTTAAGCGCCTTAACAGGAATTCCACTGAGGCAGGATGTGGCGATGACCGGTGCGATCGATCAAAAGGGACATATTCTGGCGATTGGCGCGGTCAATGAGAAGATTGAGGGATACTACGACGCCTGTCGCGAACTGGGCTTGACGGGAACGCAAGGCGTGATCATCCCCAAGTCCAACGCAGGCGATCTGATGCTCAGGGAAGACGTGGTCGAGGCCTGTCGTCGGGACGAGTTTAGGGTGTGGGCGATTGAAACAGTACACGAAGCGCTCGAACTGTTCACCGGCATTTTAGCCGGAACGATTTCTGCTCGCGGCGAATACCCGAAACAGAGTTTGCTCGGCCAAGCGGTTGCCCGAGCGCGGCGATACTGGCAGCAGGCAGCAAAACCCAGCGTGCGAAAGTAAGTATTAACATCGAAGCGCCTTCGCAAAGGAGCACCGCTGATGTTTATAATACAAAAATCAAAAGTCATTGGCCCGTTAATGACCGCGGTTTGTTGCGCGCTGATATTGCAGGCATGTTCTCAGCCGGTCAAACAGTCCGACCAGCAGCGCAGGCTTCCCCGCTCAGCCATTCACAAGCCCGGCGTTGGCGGTGAGCATAACGTCTACGGTTATCCGATCGCGGATCACGTGCTCCAGCGTATCGGGTATACTGCCGGCCATGATGGCGAATATCGGCAACCCGTTTGGGTGTCGTATCGGTTGAGCGTCGACTATTGCGATGGGAAGGAATTCGTACCTCGGGAACGCATTCGTTTCGTACCTGACCGCGACCTGCCCGACCACAAACGAGCACTGGATGACGATTACCGTCGCAGCGGCTATTCGCGAGGTCATATGGCCATGCAAAGTGACTTGCGCGGGCGAAGCGAGGAATGCGAACGCCAGGGCTGCCTGCTCTCGAATGTCTGCCCGCAGAAACAGCATCTCAATGCAGGTTGCTGGCTGAAATTGGAAAATGCCTGCAAGAATTGGGCGCGAGCCTACGGAGAAGTCTGGATCGTTTGTGGACCCATCTTCAATCGTAGACCCCCCGCACGCTTGCAAGGAGCCAGACCCGGTTACGTGTCCATCCCCACGCAATTCTACAAAATCGTTGTGAAGTTCAAGGAAAGCGCACTCGAGCCCGAAGTGCTCGCGTTTGTCATGCAACACGAACCGATCCCCGACAAGAACACGGATCTATCAACGTTTCTTTCATCGGTGGATGATATCGAAAAAGCAACGGGACTCGATTTCTTCTCGCATCTCCCTGATGACTTGGAAGATCGCATTGAGGCCACTACTGCAACGACAACCTGGGCGATGAACTAGACCCTTGGCAGCTAATGCTTCGTAGGGTGGTTTCTACCAAATATCAGCGAATACCCCGCTACTCAGACAACAACCACTCAGCCACGGGATTGGACACCGCATCCAGTTCGTACTCCAACAAATGTACACGGCTCACCCATCGTAATTCGGCGTACGGGCCCGGTGTTATCGAATCCGACGCCTCACAACGGGCGATCATGTAGCGGAGTTCGACTTCCTCATCATCAATTTCGCCCGTAAATGGCGGCTGTCCCACAGTAATTTTGATATCGATGCCCAATGCTTGACGAGCAAATTGACGGAGCGTTTTTTCCGGCGCATCGCCTTGAGAAATCGGACAGCGGGGAAACTGCCAAAAGCGCGGATCCGCCTTTGTGGCCTCAGGGAGCGCGATCAGCATTTCATCCCTGCCTCGCTCGATCACACCGGCAGCAAAGGACTTTGTCGTGGATTTCTCGTTCATGAACGTTGCTCCGAAAGCTTCTCAGCCTGACCGGCGTCATCCACATCCTCCGTCCCACCAGATTCTTCGTCGTCTTCCTCTTGTTCCGTTCCCGGCTCCTTACAAAGCGGAAGCGTCTGCGACGCAACGCCCCACGCAAGCAGCAGGAAGGAAAGCGCCGCACGAATGGTCCAACCGAGCTTGCTTTGTGTGTTGTCGATGTCTCGCCTGAGCCCATCGATATCCGCTCGTCTGATCGCCGCGTCAGTCGACGCCCAGCGCATGTACCCGATGGTTCCGCCGGGCGGGTACGATTTGTCAACAAAATCCACAACTTGAGAAGCGATATAATCTCTGTATTCCCGGGCAGTACGCTCGCCAATCGTTTTCGCGGCGCTGATCGCTTCATCCGCCATCTGTGCGGGGAAACGAGTACTCTCATGCCACATCGCCACGCCCCATGTCACGATGACGATGATAGCCGTTCCTGTGTACACCCCCCGCCGCACAGGCCTGTTCGCCTCGCCTACGCGAAACGCCGCTGCCCCGATCATCAATCCAAACAGCGCGAAAAAGAATAGCCCGATGTAGAACGGCAGATTCACCGCCAACGACAGCAACCAGGAAAGAACCCACACCAAGACAATAAACAGCAACAAAGCGCCGACACGCCGCAGGCCTGTCGCCCCCCGCACAGCGGCTGGCGCATTCAAATTTGCGGTATCGATCAAGACTGTTCCTCCCTCTTGTCGCCCGCGCGATACCAGATCACTCCGATCTTCTCCAACGCCACCAGTCCCTCCTTCACCAATCCATCAATGATGGGCAGGAAAGCAACAATCTTCTCACACCGGCCCACAAACTCGATTGCCGGCATCTTCATTGCACACCCACAGTTCGAGGCGACAACCGAAACCAAAACCTGTCCTACTGTCCCCCTGCCAGAACCAAAGCGATGCGCTGCCCAACCCACACGCCCACCAAACAGCAAAGTAGCGTCCCCACGGCATTCAATCCCGCCAGGACAAACGCGCCGCGCTTCGCAAGTTCGAGCGTTTCAAGACCGAATGTGCTGTAAGTGGTGAATCCACCCAGCACACCCACGAGAACGGCAACACGAATTCTCGGATCGATCGGTGAATCCGCGAACCGGGCCGCGAGAAATCCGATTGCGAGACAGCCTAAAACATTGACCGCAAACGTACCCGTCGGAAACCCAGTCTGCCCTCGCTGGATCACACCCGCCAAAAGGTAGCGCAGAATACTCCCCACGCCTCCTCCCACACCGATAAATATCACCTTTATCATCGAGTCCAACACAACCGCATCCGCCAATCAAAAAACGTATTCCTTTTTATCTTGCGCGAGGCAGCTTGTTCGTGCAATCAACAGAAATGGGGTCGGAACGATTGGATGGTTGGTCAGCCTGTAAGATGAAAGGCTCAGGGCAAAAACAGGCTGAGCATGACTAAAGCCAAACCCACAAGTATACTCCCACCGGCTACAAACGGATCGGGCTTGTTTTTAAGGTCGTCTCGCGCTTCGATCGGAACACGATAGAAGCGTGTGATGTTCATCCCCATGACGAAACCCACGAAGCCCGCAAAAAAAGCTGCAACTCGGCCGAGCATCAAAGCTCCTCCTCCGTCCCCGCCCAGTACATACCCCAGCAGCAGGAAACCTGCGCCAAGGATCCCGGCCTTAAGCCCGATGGATGTGATTTCCTTGACGGTTTCCGCTTGCTGAATCCGCGCTCGAGCCTCATTGGCGTAAGCCTGCACCTCCCGATTGCTAATTCGGTAACCACACTCGCTACACTGCGACGCAACTGCTCCACGAAGATCGTATCCGCACTGAGGGCAACGAAGCGGCGTGCGCGACTCGCGCTTCGCATCCGCCAATCGCTCAAGTTCTCGTTCGTCGATCGCCATAATCTTCTGCTTTACCCGATCATTCGTACCATCTACATTGTCCGGTTTACCGAGGCAACCGCATCGATCGCCCGAACCAGTCGCTCCGTGCGTTCCTGAGGATCAGGCTGGCAGATGATAGCGGAACAAACGCAAATACCACAATTCGCCGCAGCAAGCACTTCTGCGACATTCCGTTCGTCAATACCACCGATCGCTACTATCGGCAGGGAGGTTCTCTCTCTCGCCATCCGCAAAGTCTGCGCCCCCGCGATGTGGTCCTGGGGTTTGGTACCCGAATCGAACAGAGGTCCCACCGCAAGATAAGTTGGCGACTCGTGCAACGCGTTCTCAAACTGCTGCAGCGTGTGAGTGCTGACACCTACGATCCGATCCGGTCCCACCATACGCCGAGCCTGCGAAACGGTCAGGTCATCCTGGCCAACGTGAACACCGGTCGCCCCTGACAGCACCGCAATGTCCGGTCTATCGTTTACAACGAAAAGCACGTCATTTGCGGCACACAACTCTGCGAGAACGCGAGAACGCTCCAGCAGTTCTCGATCCTTAAGCTCCTTCTCCCGCAGTTGCAAGCAATCCACTCCACCTCGCACCAAAGCCTCCGCCGTCGAACGCCAATCCAATTGACACAGCGATTCCGTCAAAATCCCGTAAAGCCGTACAGCCCCAAAACGATCATTTGCCTGCGCATGCAGCATGAGGCGCTGCTCAATCTCATAGCCGGTATAACGGAGTTTTTCGACAGCAAGGCCTATCTGCGGATCAATCACCTTGCCGTATTCCTCAATGCACCGCAGGGCTTCACTGAGCCGCTTCCCCGCAGCAACCGCCACCCCCACTGCACTCGCCCGGCTGTATTCCGATTTTGTGCGGACATCCTTGCCGACATCCGTCACAATTTCCCGCAATGCCGTCATGCCTCGCAGCGCGAAAATGCTTAAGGCTTCACGCAACCGATGGCGTAGCGCTTTGAGCATTCCACACAAAGCTGCGTCGTCGAGGACGAACCGGGCGAAGTCTTCCATGACGCGCAGCGCTTCTCGAGCACGGTTGGCATTAGCATCCACAATACGCAGGCAACGAGGATCTTCCATTGCTTCCCTCATGACACCGACTCCCAAGTCGAACGGTTCGCTCGCTCTTTCACAGCCACCCACAACTGCGATTATTTCAACGCCGGGTGATGATGCGCGCCAGGCACGTCGAATGTCCTAGATTTTGTACAGGTCACAGAGCCAAGCCAAAACGCTTGGACTATTTCACCAGTCACACTGGTACACGGCATCCGTATATTGTCCTATGGTCAAACGTCTCGTCAAAGGCTAACATGCTGCACCATGCCGATTTTGTTACGTAATATTCGTTTGAATTTGGACGAAAGCGAAGACCTTCTCCCTGAATTGATCGCGAGTCGCCTGAGTGTGCCTTCAGATCTGATTCGCAGCTACGCCGTCGTGCGCCGCTCCCTCGACGCGCGCAAGAAAGCGGATATTCATTTTGCCTACCACGTCGAAGTAGCGCTCGACGAAACCAGCAAAGACGAACGAGCCCGCTTGCAACGCCTGAAACCCCAGCAAGCCAAATGGATCGAACCTGAACCGAGGCGATTACCGCGCTTTGGTCGAGACCCACTTCCGGGTAGGCCTGTGATTGTCGGTTTTGGTCCTGGAGGCATGTTCGCCGCAATTCGCCTTGCCGAACTTGGTTACAAACCCATCGTTTTCGAACGTGGTCGGGAAGTGCGTAAGCGTCATCGCGACGTCATGCAACGATATTACAAAGACGTCGATTTCGATCCAACTTCGAACCTGCTTTATGGTGAGGGAGGCGCGGGAACTTACAGCGACGGCAAGCTTTACACGCGTGTGAACGATCCGCTGGTACGCACGGTGCTAGAAACGCTGTTCCATCATGGCGCAGATCCCGATGTTCTCATCAACGCCAGGCCACACGTGGGAAGCGATCGATTACCGACCATTTGTGCGCGTATCCGTCGCAAAATCGAATCGCTTGGTGGAGAAGTCCGATTCGAACAATGTATTGACGACATACGGCTTAAGACACTGCCCATCAAGACAGGAAAGCTGGGGCAGCCATCGATGTACCTAACTCAACTGCATGTAAATGGCCCACAGTTGCCGGAAGGTGGTGAATGGATCGACGCGGGTCCGAGCATTTTCGCCACAGGTCACTCCGCGCGAGACACACTGCGTCTGATGAAACGTTGCGGTATCATGTTAGTGTCCAAGCCGTTTCAAATGGGCGTTCGCATCGAACATCCGCAGTCAATGGTCGACCGGTGGCAGTATGGACCGGCCGCAGGTCACCAGCGACTCGGACCGGCTGAATATCATCTTGTCGCGCGCGATGTCACCGAAGAAAGCGACATGTTCTCTTTTTGCATGTGCCCGGGAGGAATGATCCTGCCGAGCAACGAATCGCCGGGCATTATTGCGACGAACGGCGCAAGTCGCGCCAATCGCTCGGGACCTTTTGCGAACAGCGGCTTGGTCATTACGCTGAATCCGGAATCTTTACGCATGGGCCCGCTCGAGTGCCTCTCTTATCAACAAAAGTGGGAGACACTCGCGTTCGAAGCGACGCGGGGCTCGTACAAAGTCCCTGCCCAGCGCGCGTGCGACTTCTTGGCGGGCAGCCGATCAGACGGCGAACTGGAATCAAGCTTCCCCTTAGGCGCGCAGTGGGCCGATATGGCGTCGATCATCCCCCATGCGGTGACGGAAGCCTTGCACCGTGCTCTCCCATTCCTAGATAGCAAATTGCGCGGTTA
>JANQHN010000042.1 GCA_028282665.1 Phycisphaerae bacterium
ATCGCCTTTAATGGGCTGAAGTTGCTCCGTAAACGCATCGACATCCCGAGCAGTGAATTCGCCCCCGACCTTGGCCAAAATGACATGCTCGGTTTCGTCTATGAAAATCTGAGCCATGATGTGTTCCTTTCCAGGAATCCGCAGTCACTTTTCGAAGTTCCTTGAGTCGACGTATCGCCGGGCGACGCGTGGCAGGAAATAGTTTTCCCCTTTGTAAACTGTGACTTCGCCGGAGACGACGAAGACGATCGGCGTTGCGTAGGCAGCACTGGCGTCAATCATTCTATCCAATTGGCGACAAGGCAGCACGCGCATGCGCGGTTCGGGTGCGTCCGGATGATCGGATTCGAAAATGAAAACATACCAATCTTCCTGCTGAAGAAGACGTCCCAGCCTCATGCTGATCGGTTGACGTTCCTGGAGCAGGACTTGGCCTTGCAATTGATCCTCATTTTCGTCAAGCGATTCGGGCCTAATCGTCCCTAATGGCGTGGAGGTCGGTTTCGTATTACGCAGTGCATTGAACACATCTTCGATGCGCGATTCGTCGATCGAGCCTTTTGCTTCATCGTCTTTCTCTGCGGGAACGATATCAACTTGTTTTTGGCTGGCACTCTCTGTGAGTGCTTCCTCTGAAGCGTTAAGGCGCGCCAAGCCGGGAAGGAGGTAATTATCCTCCTGAAAAACCGTAACCTCGCCTTGAATGCGGAATGAAAGCTCACCGGGTGTATTTTGAACAGTCGTTACCATCTGTTCGAGTTGGCTGCAAGGTAACAGGCGTAGTTGACCTGTGGGGTTCTCTTTGCTTGGTTCGAAACTAAGTGTCCACCAGCGACCTGGTTGACTAATGGTGCCCGTATCGATGTTCATGGAATGACCTTCGGGAAGCAGGTGTGGAGTTGCCTTTGGAGTTGGTGCAAGTTGCCCCTCTAGGCTTGCAGGAGCGATAGGGACGTTGGAGGGCCTTTTACGCTGAAGGCGTCGCAGTACTTCGTCTGCGGTGGGCAAACGTTGGGCAGTGGAATCGTCGTTAGTGGATTCCTCGGCCTCGTTTTTTTTCAATGGCGGCTTGGGCGCATTTGCAGTTTGTGGATCAGCCTGGGTTGGATCTGGGGAGGAGGGTTGATCCGGTGTTTCATTGCCCGCTACGCCAGTTGAGGTAGTCCCCGGATTTTCCTGGGCAAACACGGATACCGAAGCCAGGGAAAGAACCAGCATCGGGAGCGATGCCCAGAGGGTGTATCTTTCAATCGTCCTTCGTCGCTTCCTCATGTTACCTCCAACCAATTCGTTTCAGTCTGCGAACTAAGTACATTTCGGAAGTTTGGTCGAACTTGCGCTTGGAATTCTACCGACTCCCTTGCTTTAGATGAAGTGTAATATCGACTAGATTACTCAACTACGGTGGCAATTTCGCGGGCATTCCTTCAGGATCTGCCGAATCTGACATCTCCGTTTTAGACTGAAATCGCTATGAGCGACAAGGGGCACCTACGATACTCGGGATGGCCATCCCTTGGGGTGGTGGCGGTGGTAATTAGCGGGTATCACTACCTCCCGCTTGGCAGGTGGTCGATGTGATATCGGGAGGGCGTTGCAAGCGAATTGTGGAGTGTTTTATGGTCGATCCTGATTCCGGTAAAAAACGAACGTATTACATTGGACTACTGTTGATTCTGCTGGCTGCGGGACTTTGGAGTTTGAATGGGGCGCTCATTAAGTTGATCCAGCGGCAATCCGACCAACCTCAGGCGATTGGACTGGCCGTTTCGATTGCTTTCTATCGTTCGCTTATCGCGGGAATTTTTCTTGCTCCGTTTGCATGGGGAAAGTACCACACGCTTTTGCCGAGAACGGGCGAGCGGAAGTGGTACGTAATTAGGCCTGCAGGATTGGCTTGTGTGCTGTTTTTCGCGTTGATGACGGTTTTCTTCGTGTTTGCCAATACGATGACCAAGGCCGCAAATGCCATCATCCTGCAGTACACATCAACATTTTGGATTTTCGGGTTATCGCCTTGGCTCCTGAAAGAGAAGCCCTCCGCCAGGGATGTACCGATTCTGTTGCTGGCGATGGTGGGAATTGGGATCATCTTTGCGGAAAACGCCTCGACAGATCTTCCCGGTCTTATGATCGCACTTGGTTCGGGGCTCTTCTATGCGCTTTTGACATTGATGATTCGTATGCTCCGCGATTCGCACTCCGGAGCAGTGACGGTGATGAATAACATCGGTTCGGCGATTTTGATCCTGCCCGCGATGTTTATCTTCGGTTCGTTCGTTGTGCCAACAAGTATGGTTGTTTTGCTCCTGATTCTGGGTGTGATTCAATTTGGCCTGCCGTATTATTTCTATTCGTTGGGGCTCGCACGGGTGCCGGCGCCTCACGTCGCGATTATCACGATGATCGAGCCGGTCCTGGTGCCCGTCTGGGCGTATTGGGCCGTGCAGGAGATTGTGTCGATTCAAACAATGGCAGGTGGCGCGATCATCTTGGTCGCGGTTTTGTTGGCGATTTTCTCAGCGCACGAAGCGAGGAAGCGTGAGCTTCAAGAAGCGGTTGTGCATCCCGAAAATGGTTAATGCCCGTACTTGAACCATCGATGCGGTGCGGAAGGAGCCATCCGCCAAATCCCTATCTCAATGATGTTGCTGTATCTATCAGGTGGCGATCGCGAGGGCGATAAGGAAGTAGATGGATACGGAGAGTATGTCGTTAAAAGTGGTCACGAGTGGTCCGCTGGCTATGGCGGGGTCAACGCCCAAATAGCGGAAAGTGAACGGAAATGCGATACCCATGCAGGAGGCGAACAAGACGGTGCAGGTCATTGCAATGCCAACGGCAACGGCGATTCGATTTGGGATAATTCGCACCTTTGCCGCGTTTTTCGCTGTGACTGACGGCGCGGTACCGGGAAACGAATTGCCCGCTGACTGACCAGATACGGTTGTGGGCTTTGTCTCGATGTCGGCTGCTGCTTTCTGTGCGTCATCACTTAAGAGTGGTAGCGCAAGAGATACAAGAATCCATGCGAATCCGCCGCAAATCGGCGCCATTGCAAGTGCGATACGTCCTTCACGGAAGAATACCCGACCTAATCGAGTGGCAGCGAATTCGCCAGTTGCAAATCCACGAACGACCACGGTTGAAGTTTGAATTCCGCTATTTCCCGCCATTGCGCCGATCATGGGAACGAAAGGCGTCAAAATCGCGAACAATGCAACGCTGACGTTTGCTTTTGCGAGGATCATCACCAGGGCTGTCCCCAGGGTTCCCACCATGCAAGGCAAGAGCCAAGTGAGCCTAATCCGCGCTGCGCGAAACACTGACCGTGTGTCGAGTTCGGCCGGGTCGGTACCGGCAACGCGGAAAATGTCCTCCTCCGCCTCTTCGTCCGCGACGTCCATCAAGTCGTCGTGTGTGATTCGGCCGACAAGTTTCTGACCGTCGTCCACTACGGCTACCGTTGGCACGTCGTAACGCCGTATGACCTGAAGCACTTCCTCCTGATCGTCTCGCACGTTAACGTAGACCGGATCGGGATTGCAGATCGCCTTGAGGCGAGTCTCCGGCGAATTGATGACCATCCGGCGCAAGGGCACTACGCCTGTTAACTGCCCTTGTTCGTCGACGAGATAAATGTGGTGCAACTCCTCTTCCATCGGCACTTGACGCAGGAAAGTTACCGCGTCTCCGACGGTTTCGTAGTCGAGCATCGCCACCACGTCCGTGTTCATGCGTCCGCCGGCGGTGTGTTCGTCGTATTCGAGGAGTTCTTCAATGCGGTCGGCGATTTCGTCGGGCATCTGCTCGAGGATTTCGTGGCTTTCCTCGTAGCTCATTTCGCCCAACATGTCAGCCGCGTCATCAGGTGGCAGTTCGGATACGAACTCGCTGATGTTCTCCGGCGCGAGGTCTTCCACAACTTCACCACGCACGGCCTCATCCAGATGGATAACGATTTCGGCGGCTTTGTGCGGCGAAAGGATGTCGATCAGAATGTGCGAGCGGTCTTCATCTGGCAGGAGGACGAACACATCGGCGATGTCCACCGCACGCTCGTCCCGCAGGATAGTGCGCAGTTCGTCATCGTTGCGCGCTTCCAGCGCTTCAACGATGCTGCGATGCAATAATCCCTGATCCTCTGACATAAGTGCCCTTTGTTTACACCGTGCCAACACGACTCGATCACTAAAAACAGGTGTGGCTGTCGACGGGAAGTCCCCGACCTTGGAAGATGGCGAAGAAACCACCAATGGATTGCCATTTCGCAAGGGGTCCCATTATGATCGCGGGATCGAAAGACGCAAATCGGAGAAATCCGATCGTATGTTGCGGTGATTGAATCGCGAGGAGTGAACGATCATGGCTGTTAAAATATACCAGGACGCAGACGTGGCAGATGCCGTCAATAGTACGCTGTCTTTTTGTGTTGTGGGGTATGGCAACCAAGGCCGCGCTCATGCGCTGAATTTACGCGATTCGGATCATCCGGTAACGGTAGGGCAGCGCCAGGGAGAGAGTTTTGATACCGCGGTTGCGGACGGGTTTTCTCCAATGCCTGCTTCGAAAGCGGCGAAGGATGCGGATGTGGTGATTCTGGCACTGCCGGACGAAACAGCCGCCGAAGTATACAAGCGGGAAATCGCTGGATCGCTTCGCGTCGGACAGGCCATCGGTTTCATACACGGCTTCAATGTCCATTACGGGTTCATCAACCCGCCGGCCGACGTGGATGTCATCATGGTCGCGCCGAAAGGGCCTGGTTCGTTGCTTCGATCGATCTATGTGGAAGGAAAGGGAATTCCGGCCTTGTTTTCGGTCCATCAGGATGCGACTGGTATCGCGCGCAGCCGAGCATTGACTTGGGCGGCGGGAATCGGATCATCGAAATCAGGCCTCATTGAGACGGCCTTTGCTGACGAGACGGAAACGGACCTTTTTGGTGAACAAGTCGTACTGTGTGGCGGGGTGGCAGCTTTGACCAAAGCAGCCTTT
>JANQHN010000066.1 GCA_028282665.1 Phycisphaerae bacterium
CAACCGCGGACAAGTAATCGCCGAGCCATAAACCGACTTTTTCAGGGACGACTAAATAGATGTACAAATTCGTTTTCCAGAATAAATGGACTGCGGGAGAACCTAAAGAAGTGAAAATCAATTTCGCAATCAAGACCGTAGTGTGTGCCTTGGCGATAAACTGTGTGATGTGCCACGATGTTGCTGGGAGGCAGGGTGAGGATGGAGTGATCGTAGCATGGGGTAAGAACCAAGCGGGTCAATGTGATTCGCCACAGCACAACCGCGACATCATTCGCGTGGCCGCAGGTTTCGATCATAGTCTCGCAGTAGACGCACATGGCTCGATCTTAGCGTGGGGAAACAATAGGCAGGGACAATGCAACGTGCCTGGAGAGAACGTGGATTTTGCCGACGTATCTGGAGGCTTATGGCATTCACTGGGGCTTAAGTCGGACGGAACGATCTTAGCATGGGGGAACAATGGTTACGGTCAGTGTGATGTTCCTTCCCAAAATACTGGATTCGTTGGCATTGCTGCTGGTTCGCTGCACAACTACGGTCTGAAAGACAATGGGAGCATTGTTGCATGGGGCGATAACGCTTACGAACAGTGCAATTTACCCGAACCGAATATTGGTTACATCGCTGTTGCTAGCGGTAATTATCACGGATTGGCCCTGCGGCCGAACGGTTCGATCATATGCTGGGGGCGGAATGACCACGAGCAATGTGATGTTCCGGAGCCCAACGCCGACTTTGTGTATATCACGGGTGGAGGCACCCATAGCTTGGGGATCAAGGCGGACGGCTCCATCGTATGCTGGGGAAACAACAACCGCGGGCAGTGTAATGCGCCTTCTGGCTCAATGAACTTCATTGAGGTGGCCGGTGGTTGGGAACACAGTCTTGGGCTTACTGACAACGGAACGGTCTTCGCGTGGGGGCGTAACTTCGAGGCACAGTGTAGCGTTCCCGAACCGAATTCCAATACCTTCTCGATTGCGGCCGGTGGCTATCACAGCGTTAGCAGCATCGATCACCCTTACGGCGCTTGCTGCTTGACTGATGGAACGTGTGAGATGTTGTTCAACTTCGAATGCGATCAAGAAGGTGGTAGTTTCCTCGGAGAAAACACTGATTGCGACACAGCCGCATGCCCGCAGAGTGGAGCTTGTTGCCTCCCGACACAGTCGTGTGTTGAAGTTATTACAACTGCATGTGAAGACTATTCGGGCATATTTATGGGAGATGGTATAGGCTGCGAACAAACCGAGTGCCCATCCGATCTCAGTTTCGAACTTGTACCATGGGGAGGATCAGGAAGTCACGGTCTGGACGAAGTTCCAGACCTAACAAATGAGTTCCAGACGACAGCGGTCGGCTGGATTCACAGCTTAGCATTAAGAAGGGACGGTACGATCCTGGCATGGGGAGACAACGATGAAGGTCAAATCGACGTGCCTTTCCCAAACAGCGACTTCGTGGATGTGGCAGCCGGTCCCTACCACAGCTTGGGGCTCAAGTCGGATGGATCGATAATGGCGTGGGGCCGCAATGACGATGGTGCGTGTGATATACCGGCTCCAAACAGCGACTTCATCGCCATCGCGGCTGGCGGCGGGGCATATGTCGATCACAGTCTGGGATTGAAAGCGAACGGTTCGATCGTGGGTTGGGGGTTCAACTATTCTGGCCAATGTGATCCTCCCTCTCCGAACACTGATTTTGTCGCCATCGCCGCCGGCCTAACCTTCAGCTTGGGACTGAAATCAGATGGTTCGATCGTCGCCTGGGGGAATAATGCACATGGTCAGTGCGATGTTCCCGATCCAAATGAAGGATTTGTGGCCATCGAGGCGGAAGGCAACCTCGCCCTAGGCCTCAGGTCAAACGGCTCCATCGTCGCATGGGGTGACAACGATTACGGTCAGTGTCTGGTCCCAACGCCAAATACGGGTTTCGTGGCTATTGGCGCGGGTTTTTATCATGGTGTCGGCCTCAAATGGGACGGTTCCATCGTCACTTGGGGAAGTAACAGCAGTCATCAATGTGACATCCCTCTCCCTAACGTAGGGTATGCGAAGGTGGCTGCTGGCGGCTCACATAACCTCGCCCTGCGCGTACCGCCCCTTGGCGCCTGCTGTTTCCCTGATGGCAGTTGCGAACATCTTTCGGAGTTGAATTGTTTTACACAGGGCGGCTTCTTTAACGGCTTCGACAGTAACTGCGACTCAACATACTGCTCTGTCTTCGGCGCTTGCTGTTTTGAAGACTGGTGCATGGAAATGCCAGAGGAACAGTGCATCACTGTTGGCGGCTTCTCGGGCGGCCAGGGCATCCCATGCGAGACTGGACCGTGTCATTGGAAAGCATTACCCGCGACGGCGTGGGGTCGTAACGACGAAAACCAGATCATCATACCTTCTCCCAATGAAGATTTTATCCAGATTGCTGCGGGCTCACGACATAATTTGGGGCTTAAAGCTGATGGGACAGCCCTCGCTTGGGGCGACCAGGGCAACGGCCGATGCAACGTGCCCGAACCAAACAATCAATGGGCTGCCCTAGCAGCTGGCGGATATCACAGCCTTGGCCTCAAATGGGACGGTTCGATACGTGCATGGGGACACAACACGTACGGCCAAAGTAATGTGCCCGAGGACAATGAGAACTTCATAGCCGTGTCGGCGGGCGCTTATCATAGCATGGCGTTAAAAGCCGACGGAACGATCGTCGCATGGGGCAATAACCAAGTGGATCAATGCGATGTCCCCTACCCCAACTCCGATTTCGTAGCCATCGTTGCGGGTTGGAGTCATAGTCTGGGGCTGAAGGCTGACGGCTCGGTCGTCGCTTGGGGCTTCAATGACTTCGGTGAATGTGACGTTCCAGAACCGAATTCAGAGTTCGTTGCAATTGCAGACGGCACTGGCGTGCATAGTGTTGGACTAAAAGAAAACGGTTCAATCGTAGCATGGGGCCGGAACAACTACGGGCAATGTAATGTGCCCTATCCGAACTCAGGCTACGTGTCTATTTCAATGGGAGGTTATCACACAATAGCATTGCGAGAGGATGGGACACTCGATACCTGGGGCCAGAATAGCTACGGCCAATGCTCAACTCCTCCTCCAAACCAGGGTTTTACGCATGCTGCCGCCGGTGGTTTTCACACTGTTGCACTTCGCGTTCCACCACAAGGAGCATGCTGCTTCACTGACGGACGTTGCGAGGAAACTTCCGAATGGTCCTGCCAGCAATTGGGGGGTATTTTTTTGGGGACAAGCGAAGTCTGCACATCGGAGATCTGTCCAGGCATCGGCGCCTGTTGCTTCGCTAACGGTACTTGCGAGGAAGTCACTGAAACTGACTGTGCAGTGTTCCCCGGCTTGTATATGGGCGACAGCGTTGAGTGCGAAGATACAGTGTGTCCGGTCGAAGAATTGCCAATTGAGGCCTGGGGATCGAATGAGTATGGACAAGTTGATGTGCCATATCCTAAGACTTATGGACTAACCGTGGAGGAACTGGCGGCCGGCTGGGCACATAGTTTGGCGCTGCTTTCAGATGGATCTATATTGGCGTGGGGTTCAAACATGACCGGAAAGTGTAATGTACCTCTGCCAAACACCGGGTTTACCCAGATGGACGCCGGGTATGAGCATAGCCTCGCCTTGCGAGATGATGGAACGATCGAAGCCTGGGGTTGGAATTACTACGGCCAATGCAATATACCCCTCCCCAACGAAAACTACTATGCCGTCTCTGCCGGAGCTGCACACAGCTTGGCGATCAGGTCTGACTACACGGTTGTGGCTTGGGGGCAAAACCTATCGGGACAAGCTGATGAACCCTCGCCTAACAACCACATAGAAAAAGTATCTGCTGGTTTTATACACAACCTCGCACTACGTCCTGATGGGACGATCATCGCTTGGGGCGACAACGACTCGGGGCAATGTGACATCCCAAGTCCCAATAGCGGCTTTATCGACATTGCAGCGGGAAGGGAGCACAGCCTAGGATTGAAACGCGATGGCACAGTCGTGGCGTGGGGGTTGAACAACAGCGGCGAATGTGATGTACCCGAACCAAATGCGGACTTCGTAGCTATTGCCGCCGGGGGCTCGGTCAACGGAGGCTTTAGCTTGGGTCTCAAACTCGATGGCACGATCGTGACTTGGGGCAGCAACGGCTGGGTTCCGGGAGATGTGCCTGAACCGAACTTTGGATACACGTCAATTGCCGCCGGAGTATCCCACGTCCTTGCCCTTCGTCCGCCCGCTCCCCCCTGCCTTTTCGACCTCGACGGTAACGGTGCCGTCGGGCCGGGCGATGTCGGCGTGGTGAAGAATCAGTTCGGTTGTGACATCAACACGCCCGAATGTGCCGTGCTCGATTTCGACGAAAACGGCGCGGTCGGGCCTGGCGATGTCGGCGCGGTCAAAAACGCGTTTGGGCCTTGCCCTTAGTTACAAAACCGACAGCGAAAGATAAGCGCCGCCGGCCGTAACGACTGCAGCAGCTCCGATCCAGGTGTGGCGTTCGAAGTCGACTTTCCGACAGTGCAAAACACGATGCCGGACATCACGCCTGGTTAGAGCCTGCTTAAGCGTCCATCAAGTCGGTTCGCGCGGCGGAGTCTGTCCCATAACGTAACGCAAACCAACACCTCGACAATCCACTGGAGATCGTCGAGGTGCTTGCCTGTTGTGGAACGGCCCCGGCGAACGGCGCTTAGGTACTTAAAGCAGCTTACACGCCGGCGATCTCATACCGTCATACCGGACCCGACACCGCGCCCTGATTCGCACAACAAGGACACGCCAGTACAACAAAGGGCACCAGCCCCCTCTTTCAACGCCGATTCCTGGTTCGGTAGAATTGGTTATCTATCACATTCGACATGGCTCACAGTATCCCGACACAGCAACTTGCCGGGCTGAATTTGTCGCGCGCCGAACGCATGGGGGGATCGAGCCCGAAACGTAGTGGGGTCGTTCAAGATGTTTAAGATACCAAACCTTGCTGCGCTGCTAATTGCAATGCACATGGTTTCTTTCTGTTGGGCGCATCCCATGGTCGTTCATCAGGGAAGCCTCACCTGGAACGACAAGCGCCTTCTTATCACGCTTTCATTTGATGCTCATTCCCTTGAACACGAGTTGGCCGTAGCGACTCACTCTATAGATGCACAAACAGCCGTCAGGCGCCTTGCCGAGAGCATTTGTGTATTCACAGATACGGCTGATCGACTCGTACCTGCAATCACCATCGAAGGCGATGTCAGCTATCGGGTCGAGTTGGATTACGAAGTTCCGGCGGGCTCTGCCGCACTCGCACTGCTTCATCGCCCCGACGGCGAAATTCAGTCTCTGCCGCGGCAGTTTCACCTCATTGCTACGGACTCCGAGCACGGAACGCGCAAGGTGCATTACCTGACGTCGGGTGGAAACCACGAACTTCTTCTCCGTAAAGATAAAGTAATTTCGGCGAACTCGTATTCTGCACCCGACAAACCTGTGCTGATTATCCGAAAAGAAAGTCATAATTGCCGCTTGGAACTGGTCGTGGAGTTTCCATGCGTCTTGCTGCAGGCGTGGCCCGGTCTGATGCCGATGGAAGGTGATCGGATTGCAGGCGACGCAGCAAAGACACACCGCGCGGCGATCAAAGCCTGGACAAAAAAGAATCTGCACACAGGTTGCGGTGACGTAGCGACTGCCATCAAAGTCGCTCAAATCACCCTCATCGGGCCATTGGGCGAGTCACTGGCAGCCAGCGAAGACCATGCTTATTCCATCTACACCACACGTCTTCGTGTAGAGGCAATTGCGGAACGAGTCTTACAAGAGGATTCGATGCGAATCACGTGGCGTGGTTTCAATCCATCCGTGCTCATGATGCCGGTGCGTCTGGAACGCGAAGGATCGAGCCCCGTTTCGGCTCTAGCTACGCGATCCTGCGCGACGATTCGGCTTGATGATCGAACGCCCAACAAACTTGTGGTCGAGCCTACAGCGGACGGACAGTTCAGGCCCCAGCGGCGCAAATCGCTTCGAAGTACCGTTTCGGAAGCTGTCGATGGGCGGCAAGGTGATCGTAGTTTCTTTACCAATTCCACCGGGAACAAAGGACCGGCAAAATCCCATGACCCATGCGAGAGGAAGGACGATTCGCAATGAAGTTGTTACGAACGCGCCTGATGGTCGCTGCTCCACTGATTGTTTGTGTGGCTGTGGTGCAAGGTGATCAAGTTGAAGAGAATCGCCGTGTGGATGAGCCAACACTTTATGTCGTGGGCTATGCGCATTTGGATACACAGTGGCGCTGGTCCTATCCACAAACTATCAGCCAGTACATACCCAGCACGTTATTTGACAACTTCAGCCTGATGGACGCGCATCCGCACTACATCTTCAACTTCAGCGGGTCGCGGCGTTACCGCATGATGGAAGAGTATTACCCTAATGCCTACGCCGACTTGCAGCAGTACGTCGCAAGTGGCCAGTGGTTCACTTGTGGTTCGTCCGTGGACGAATGCGACTCGATCGTGCCCAGCGCGGAATCGTTGATACGACAAGTCCTGTACGGCAACCTCTACTTCCGCCAGAAGTTCAACACGGAAAGCGCCGAGTTCATGCTGCCTGACTGCTTCGGGTTTCCCGCATCGCTGCCGAGTATTCTGGGCCATTGCGGCATGAAGGGTTTTTCCACACAAAAGCTCACCTGGGGTTCGGCCGTGGGTATTCCTTTTAACGTCGGCGTGTGGGAGGGGCTTGACGGCGTTTCCGTTGTTGCCGCCCTAAACCCCGGATCCTACGTCAGCAGTATCGACAGCGACCTCAGTGAGGATGGTGGTTGGCTAAACCGGATCAACGGCAACGGCCAAAACTCAGGTGTCTATACCGACTATCGTTACTACGGAACCGGCGATACGGGTGGAGCACCGCCTGAAGGCTCGGTACAGTGGCTTGGCACGAGCGTCAACGGAACCGGGCCACTGAATGTCTTATCCACAACCGCCGAGCAAATGTTCTTGGACGTGCCGTCGACCGAATACCCGGACTGGCCGCGGTACACTGGCGACTTGCTGCTGACGCAGCATTCCGCAGGATCGATTACGTCGCAATGCTACATGAAACGATGGAACTACAAGAACGAACTGTTGGCATCGGCGGCGGAACGGGCGTCCGTATTGGCGGATTGGCTGGGCGGTCCGGCCTACCCGCAAGAGCGGCTGACAGATGCATGGTACCTGGTCCTTGGAAGTCAGATGCACGACATCCTTCCGGGCACGAGCATTCCCTACGCCTACGAACTTTCGTGGAATGATGAGATTCTCGCCTTAAATCAATTCGCCGACATCGTGACCAACGCCGTCGGCTCGATCGCCGCGGGTATGGATACGACCGCAACGGGCGTACCGGTCGTGGTATACAATCCACTCGGCATCGCCCGTGAAGATGTTGTCGAAGCAACGGTCTCGTTCGACGAACCCCTGCCGCAAGCGATTCGAGTCGTGGGTCCGGACGGCGTGGAAGTGCCTTCACAAGTGGTTAAGGTCGTAGATGGTAAGACAACGGTGCTGTTCCTCGCGTCGATACCGCCGGTCGGACTTGCGGTGTACGACGTGCAACCGGACACTGAGCCGTTCGAATCCACACTACTGGTGACGGAGACATCTCTGGTAAATGACCGGTACGTCATAACGCTTAACAATGCGGGTGACGTAGCGAGCATCTACGACAAAGCCGCCTCGCGCGAGCTGTTGTCGGAGCCGATGCGTTTGGCATTTTCACACGATTACCCTTCGCAGTGGCCCGCGTGGAACATCGACTGGGACGACGCACGGCAGCCCCCATTCGCTTATGTATCCGGTACGCCCCATGTGAGTATTACCGAGAACGGCGCCGCGCGTATCGCGGTACAAATCGTACGCAGTAGTCAGGGCTCGCACTTCATTCAGACGATCAGGCTGGCGGCCGGCGGTGCGGGCGATCGTATTGAATTCGAAAATATGATCGACTGGAACAGCCAGGTCGTGAATCTCAAGGCGGTTTTCCCGCTTACGGTTTCGAACCCCAACGCAACGTACAACTGGGAAGTCGGCAAGATTCAGCGAGGCAACAACGAACCCAGCAAGTACGAAGTACCCACGCACCAGTGGTTTGACCTGACTGACAGCAGCGGCGAGTACGGCGTCAGCATTCTGACCGATGCCAAGTATGGATCCGACAAACCCGATAATGAAACGGTTCGCTTGACGCTAATTCGCACGCCTGGTGCCTCATCTTTTGGGGACCAAGCAACTCAGGATTGGGGCGTCCATCAAATCCTCTACGGACTTACAGGCCATACAGAAGACTGGGGCGCCGGGCAAACGGATTGGCATGCTTTGCGCCTTAGCCAACCTCTGCTTGCGTTCGAAACGGTTTCGCATATGGGATCGCTTGGCAACAGCTTCTCACTGGTGAATGTAAACGACCCCGGTGTACGCATCATGGCCGTCAAGAAAGCGGAAGAGAGTGACGAAATCATCCTCCGACTGGTCGAACTGTACGGTGAACCTGCTCAGAACATCCAGGTCGATTTTGCAGCGCCCGTGCTCGCAGCCCATGAAGTCGACGGTCAGGAGCGAAACATAGGTCCTGCAAAGATCGTCGACGGCGCCCTTATCACAGACCTGAGTCCGTTCACGCTAAAATCGTTTGCTTTGACGTTGGATCAACCGAATTCAACTGTGCCTGCACTGTCGCAAGAACAAGTCCAACTCCCCTACAATACGATCGTAACGAGCTTCGACGGGCAACCGTCCGAAGACGGCTTTGACTCGACAGGACGCACGATTCCTGCGGAAATGCTGCCGTTACAACTTGAGTTTCGCGGAATGACATTCAACTTCGGCCCGGATGTGCAGGGCATGCCCAACGCCGTTCGTTGCCAAGGCCAGTTAATCAACCTGCCGCCTGGACCGTACAATCGGCTTTATCTGCTCGCAGCGGCGTATGCTGACGATGAGGACGCGCAATTTCTAATCGACGACGAATCGGCCTCCTTGAACATACAGGAATGGACCGGCTACATCGGGCAGTGGTACAACCGCATCTTCGCTGGCAATGAAGTAGTAGCGCTAACCCAAGCCTATATCCGCCCGGCTCCTGTGGCTTGGTATGCGTCTCACCACCATACCGCTGCCGGTGACAACGTACCCTATGGTTATTGTTATCTATTTGCATACGGGCTGGATCTTCCCGGCGGCAGCGCTACGTTGTCACTGCCTGAAAACGATCGAATCGTGGTACTCGCGGCGACGGTAGCCAGCGATCCCTCGGCAGCCACCACACCCGCACACCCATTGATTGATGAAGCGTTCCCCGCGCCTGCGCCACAGGAAACGGTTCCCATGTCTCCCATCGCGGCCACCGGATGGAACGCAGATGTGGTCGTAGAGAATACAGCGACCGTGCCATTTTCAGACTATGCATCGGGGTTCGACATCGCCAACGACTACAGCTTTTATGAAGAGGGGCTTGCAGGTGGCGAAGAGCGAGACGGCATGCCATCGAGCCGCACCTTTATGAGTCTGGTAGCGCCCGGAACGGAAGTCATGTTGCAGCCGTACAATGCCAACAACGCTTTACTCCTGATCGCCGACGGAGGACCAACCCAAGCCCAATTGACCTTCGAAGCGGATAACCGGAAGGTATACGATTATCTAGCGATTTTCGCCGCTTCCTCGAACGCGACAACAACGACAACCGGAGAAGTCACGATTAATTTCGTCGACGGAACATCGTCGCAGCCGCTAACGTATTATGCATTCGACTGGTACTACCACGCGGCCGACAACGGCATCAATAACATGGGACGCCTGAGGCTCGGCAGCGGTGACTTCGATACGGATGAAACAGATGAACCGCGAATCTACCAAACAACCCTGGATCTCGAATCGCTTGAATTAAACGAGACAGCAATCGAAAGCCTGGCATTTGGGCTGGGCGATAGCCCCTCGCCTGCACAAGTGACGGGCATCTTCGCCGTGAGTGGTGCCGAGCACATAGAGGCAACAGGTACGCCGATATCATTGGCTTACAATTGGAACGGCATGGTCCATACGCCCCAGGAACAGAGCGATCCCGATGCACCAAACGGCTATAGATCGATCTCCGATCGAGGATTATTCCTGGCTGACGGGACGGGGCCCGAACTCCCAACCGCAACCCTCCATTACGAGTTCGTTGAAGAGATCGGCGCCCTTGACATGGTTGCTTTGGCCAACCGGAATACCGTCGACAGCGGCAATTGGACCTTTGATGACGTTGCGAACGGTGATCACATCGGCGTACAACCAAATTGGCTCACGGAACTCGATCAAGCCAGTGTAACCACACAGTTCGACTCGCCGTTGCTTATGGGCGAGAATTCGCGATTCGGGCTGATCTACAATTACTCAAACGGCGGCGGCGACTTTGATGTGACACTCCATTTGCAGTCCGGTGAATCGGTAACAGTTACCGTTAACGCGCCGGATTGGTTCCAATCGAACTCCCCAACTCCTCCCGGACCGGGCGTCGAAATTCAGCTCTCGCTTGGCACCTTCCCGGGCGTGCAAACGGTGGACTTGGGCAACGCAGGCCCGTCGC
>JANQHN010000090.1 GCA_028282665.1 Phycisphaerae bacterium
TTCTTTTGGCGTCTTGGATTGACTACAGCCAAAAGAAGGTCCCCAACTGGCTTAATCTATCACTTATCATTGCCGGATTTGTTGCACAGGGTGTTTTCTTCGGCATGTCGGGTCTTGCTACGGGCGGACTCGGATTGCTGACGGGATTTGGCTTGTTGATCATTCCGTGGATGATGCACGGGATGGGTGCCGGTGATGTGAAGCTGATGGCGGCGATCGGCGTTTGGTTCGGTCCGCTGCTTACGTTCTATTCGTTCGCCTTGGGTGCGTTCATCGGTGGGATCGCCGCGATCGTGATGATCGTATCGAGCGGTCGCACGAAGATGGCGATGGCGAACATGAACGTAATATTCGCCAAGTGCAGCAACCGGAAGATGTGGTTTACGGATTTCGGTGGTGCAAAAAGCTTTGGGGATACCTCTCAACTGCTGCCCTACGGAGTGCCGCTTACCGGAGGTACGTTGATTATTCTGGTCGCCCGAACATTCGGGTGGGGGTTGTAACATGAATCCGGTGGGGAAAGTACTCCGAGCCGCGCGACGAAGGCGTAACTCGAAGCGTACGCTAGGATCGGCGGTGGTTGAATTCGCCGTGGTCCTGCCGCTGCTTTTGATGATCTTGTTCGGAATTATTGAATACGGATGGGTTTTTATGGTTCGGTTGACGCTACAGAACGCAGCCCGTGAGGGCTGTCGTGTGGCCGTGTTGCAGACGACAACGACTCCGTATACGGAAGTCACGAATCGGATTGACGAAATCATTGCGCCGACAGGCGTGAGTGGCTACACAGTGACCATGAAGCACGCCAGCCTCTCCGAGCCCACCGAGGAGGTCACGATTTCAATTCCGTATCAAGAGGTGTCGCTTCTTGGCGTGAACGGGTTCTTGCCGGGGAACAACTACGACATCGTGGCGACTTGTTCGATGAGAAAAGAGGGTATGGGGGCTACGGAGTTGGAGGATTCCTAATGGGAGAATGGCCTCCCCAGTATTGTCAGGCGGGTGCGGTCTATGCGGGAAGGTCTTTACGGTTCAGTTTGGCTGAACCGGGTTGGGCGGTTTTTCTTCGAGCGCAAGTTGGAGCCGCGTCGGGTCCGGGACAGCGCATTGGTGGTCGAAGAAAACCGAAAACGTAAGTTGGGATGTGGTCAGATTCCTTCCGATAAACAGGCGTCCAAGCGTTAGCGGACGAAGAGAGGATGCCTGCGTGGGGATTTGGCGGGTAAGCGAGGCCTGACCTCCAAGGCCTGTCAAAATCGAAAACGGGGTTTGGTGATGAAGGGCAAAGCAATCATTCCATTGGTGTTGGGTCTTTGTATAGGCTTGGTGGCTGTGAAGTACGGCATCGACGCCGTGAAAAGCGCGAAAGCGTCGGCGGCGAAGACAGAAGTGATCCAGGTGATTCAGACCACTCAGGACATTGATGCGGGCGTGGAGGTGACCGCAGAGATGCTATCTGTGGTCGAGACAGTGCCAAACGCTTTTACTCCCAAAGAGAATCGCGTTGAGAGCCTGGAGGATATCGTGGGTCGCGTTACTGGCAAGCCGATTCCGGAGGGTGCTCCGGTGCTGACGACGATGCTCGCACCTGAAGGTACAAGCCCGGGCATGACAGGCTTTATCGAGCCTGGTTACCGGGCGGTGTCTGTAAAAATCGACGAAGTGTCGGGTGTTGCGTACCAAATTTCGCCCGGTGATTGGGTGGACGTGATTGTGGTGATGGATTTGGATACGGGGCGTCGTCAGAAAGAGACGATTGCAGAGGTGATCCTTCAGCACGTGAAGGTGATTGCGCTCGGTCGCTCACTTACGGGTATTTCTTCGGAAGAGGGAACCAAGTCAAAGGCTGCGAAATCGGCGACGTTGCTGGTTCCGGAAGAAGAAGTGCCGAAGCTCCATCTCGCCGGTACGCGCGGTAAAATCACGTTAGCGCTTCGTGGTATGGACGATCAAATTAACGAAGATTTCGTCGCGGCCAGTTTGAGTTCGCTGGTGAGAGGAATCACGGGGCAAGACGAAAAGTCTGCTCCTGCGCAGGTTGCCTCGATTGAGCCTGTTTCGCTGCCTGCGGTCGTGGTTGAGGACGTCGATCCTGAGCATTCGATCACTGTATATCGCGGTGATCCTGCGCGGATTGGCTTTGAGGTTGCGATGATTACTTTCGAGAGTGTTAATTCGCGGAAGATTTTAGATGCTGGTGACGGCCAGCGCAACAGCATGGCGTCGCAGATGCGCGCTCGTTCAGCTCAGCGCAGGCCTGTAAAAAAACAAGAGGTTCCACAAGAGGAGCGGTCGGAAGACCGCAATAGCGCCTCCGGGGCATGGGAGTCTGAATAATGCGAAACGTTGTCAAGGAGGACCGGTTCTCGAAGGTCCGAAGGAACGGACGGATGCTGAAGGAAATAGTCGTCGGTGTTGTTTGTGCGGTGTGTTGTGCGATGCCGGTGACGGTGATAGCGCAAGCGGCGGGTTCGGGGCTTGCTGTGGAAGTGGTGGACATGTCCGCCGATTCGCAGGGTGTGACGATTCCGCTGAATCGTAGTGTGATCGTCAAGACGACGGACGCGATCAGTCGAACTTCGATCGTAAATTCGAATGTCGTTGACGTTCAACCGATCAGTGCGAAAGAGTTGTTGCTCACCGGCAAGGCCTACGGTCAGACGAATGTGGTTTTGTGGGGCGATGACGACACACAGTACCTGCTGGACGTATCGGTGGACTTGGATCTGGACGCGTTAAATGACGCGCTGCGTTCGATCGATCCACAGTCCAAGGCGGAAGCGAAAGCAGTGCTGGGCAACATCATCCTGCATGGAAAGGTGAGCAGTACGGATCGAGCCGAGCGCATGGTAGAACTTGCGGAACTGTTTGTAGCGGCCGGTGCGGGCGAGTCTGAGGCCGGTACCGTACAAAACCACCTGGATATTGCTGGTGAGCATCAAGTAAGACTTCGCGTAACGGTTGCTGAGGTGAACCGCAGCGCGACTCGACAGCTTGGTATTAACGGTTTTTTGGCGGGTGATGACTTTGGAAACGGATTCTTGGTGAACCAGCTTGGTGGTCTTAATCCGTCGAATATCGGTGCTGCGGCGGATGCGTTGGTGACGGATACGATCCCGTTCCTGACGGGCGAGGACGGTATTCCGTTGTCGCCGACTGTCCCGCTTTCGCTGGGTTTTCCGCGTGTACAGATGCAGTTGTTCATCAATGCACTTGCGGATAACTCACTTTTGAAGATTTTGGCCGAGCCGAATCTTGTGGCAATCAGCGGAGAAACTGCATCGTTTTTGGCGGGTGGAGAATTTCCGATTCCTGTACCGCAGGGTTTGGACAAGGTGACGGTCGAGTTTAAAGAGTTCGGCGTGCGATTGAATTTTACGCCGATCGTGTTAGGCGATCAGTTGATTCGTTTGCGCGTGTCTCCTGAAGTATCGGAGTTGGATTTTACGAATTCCGTGCAGGTTCAAGGGTTCGTCGTACCAGGCCTGAGCACGAGGTCTGCTGCAACAACGGTTGAACTTGGCAATGGACAAACGATCGCGATTGCCGGGCTTTTAAATGAAGATGTGCGAGGAATTGCCAGCCGCGTTCCCGGTGTGGGAGATCTTCCCGTATTGGGAGCGCTGTTTCGCAGTGTAGAGTTCAGACGATCGTTGACGGAGTTGGTCATTTTGGTGACTCCGGAGATTGTGGCACCGATGGGACCGGATCAGGTGCCGCCGTTGCCCGGCTCGGACCTGAAGGATCCGAATGATTGGGAACTCTATGCAATGGGTTGGATTGAAGCGGATTCGATTCGAAGTAAGCAAAGAACCGGCGGGGTAACTGAAAGAAGCCCTGCCGTGACATCTGAGCCTGAAAAGGAGTCATTACACGGGCCTTGGGGTCACGAAAGTATGCCCAAATAGGAG